>NZ_JBFUFO010000026.1:0-94705 GCF_056403395.1 Variovorax sp. P2_H12
CCAGCGAATGCCACCGGCGAAGTTCGCCGAGCTGCATCGCCAGCGCGCTGGCGACGCAGCTCGATCCAGCTCAACAACCACCGAGATCAATTAATCTTGCAACCCCGGACTTCCTCGTTATGAATGGCACGGCAGGAGGGGGCAGGTCATTCAACCCGAAGAGCAGATCGCGATGGGGCAGGAAGTCACAGCCGTCTCCGCATCTGACGCAACTATGCTGCTGCTCGTGTGGCCAAGACGGATTCGGCCCTTGATTCGTGGCGCCTACCGCAGCGAGGTCGAAGCCGCGTTTTCCGCCTGGGAGATCACCGACGTGGAGCCTTCGTATTTCAGTTTGCCGAAACTGCTGGAAGTGATCCTAAGGCCCGACGAGAAGTGGTACCGGCTGCGCAGAAAACCGTCGTTGAATTGATCTACCGTCTGATAGACCGCCGGAAAGAAGCCACTCCCGAGCGTCCGGAGATGGCCGGATGTAGCCTGTCGCACGTTTCTTGACGCGCGTGACGCGCTACTTCTTCGTGAGGAACGCCGCAACTAAGGCGTTCGCGTGCCCGTGTCCGACTTGGTGCTGGGTCTTTAGGTAGTTGACGAGCTCCATGTGCTTCAGCGGACCCGCATTCTGAAGAATATCCATCCAATGCGCTATTGGCTTGGCGTAAGTCTTTTCGATGGAAGGAAAGTATGAGGCAGGTCCTTTTACCTTGGATGTCTCGGCCATGGAAGGCTCCTTCAAAGGGTGAGAGTGGTGTTCGTGCAGGGCCTAAGGCCAATGTCCTGGACCGAGTTGCATGCCCCGGCCTAGACGACCAGTTTTGACCTGATTCTGCCGCAGGACGAAGGGCCGCTTCTCCGATCGGGCCAGTTTGTCAAGCACAGAGTATCTCGGTATTTGGTTTCGTCGAACAGAACGTCTCGGTGCAGGTCACGCTTCTCTACGCAGTCGGTCCCCGGTCCAAAGGCGTGAAGCCAATCGACGACCACGTCGACATGCGCGTCAACCTTGCCCTCTCGACAGACCTCGCCGTGGTCGTCCACGACGCAGATCGAGACGGATCTCAGGGACACATCGATTCCGGTGAAGTAGGTCATTCAAGCTCTCCTTCGTAGTAGGCCTACGAGTCTAGGAAGAGAACCCTTCGGGTCAATCACCCCGCCCGATCACCGATGCTCCTGGCCGGATTCTGACCTAGCCGGGCCAGCACGCGCAGCACCCTGACAGCTTTCCCGCGCCCCAGCGAGACCAAAGCGGGCAAGGCTCTGCGGGACCCTCCGGCGGCGCCGTGGCTGGTCGGCCTTCCACACTCGAGAGAATTCCTGCCGAGGCGGCGCATGCTTCAAAGCGACGAATTGTGACGAGCAGGCCGGAAATCATCCCCAGGCGAGCAATCGCTCGCTTTGCGAACCGAGAACAGGAAGCTCCGCCCGTCCGCACTCGATGTGCGCAGCCGAAGCCCTTGTATGGCGAAATGAACCGCTGGTATCCGTCAATGGCAGCTATCGCGAAGGTCTTCATGTGCCTCGTTGGACGTCCATGCTGAATGTCTGTACATGGACGCCTGCGGGCCTACGGCGCCGCCATGATGCACCGGGAATGGTCGTAGTCCCAAGAACCTCCGCGGTCCAGGCAGCTATCGACGGAAAGCTCGCGGCCCAGCCACACTCCCGCAGCAATCAGCGCGATGGCTGCAAGAAAGGCGATTCCAATTCGCAAACGTAAGCTCATGACGAAGGTCTGCAGTTGGCCGCATCCTGCCACAGCGTCGCTTGGTCAAGCCAGTTTCGCTGCAGTTCGTCGAAAAGCTCCGCTGGCCATCGCGACGCCGGGAACGACCAGGGTCAACGCGGCGAGCGTTGCACCCGTAGTCGGCTCATCCAGGAGCCACGATGCCCCCAGCGTCGTCAGAACCGGGACGAGCGCGGCCGACAGCGAAGCACGCGCCGCGCCCAACCGCCCGATAGCCGCGCCGTAGACAGCAAGGCCCACCATTCCGGCGAGGACGCCTTGGCCGAATGACTGTAGGGCGACGTCGGTCCATGGCGCAGTGAGCAGTTTGGTGGCGCCAAAGCCGACCAGGACAGGCATCAAAAGCAAGGCAGACCAGCCGTTGACGAAGGCGGCGCCCTGCCAAGGCGTCAGACCAGACTGGCCGAAGGCCAGCGAATAGGTTGCCCAGAGCACAGCCGCCAACAGGAACAGCACATCGCTGCGCCAGCTTGAGCTGTCGCCGTGCAGATTGCTCAAGGCAAAGAAAATCATGCCGGCGGCGATGCAGACGAGGCCGACCAGACGCAGGCCTCGTACTCGCTCGCCCCTGATTGCCCACGCCCCGAGCGCTGTAAAGAGCGGCATGCTGCCAGCCATGAAGACTCCCATATGGGCGGCAGGGGCCCACTGCGCCCCCGCGAGCACCAGCATTCCGAACGGCAGACCACCGCCAATCACCAAGAGCGCAAGCGTGCAGCGTCGTCCCGCAGGCAGGACCATTGACGCTCGAAACCAAACCGGAGCAAGCAGCAACGCCGGAATGCTGTAGCGCAGCAACGCAAGTTCGAGCGGGCCCAGCGTCGTCGACACCCCATGGCGCGTTGCCAACTGCCATCCACTGCCGATGATGGCGGCGCCCAAGGCGGCGAGAAGTCCGACAAAAAGACTGCGGTTCATCCAGGCGATTTTTTCGACCGGCATTGTTCGCCGCTATCAAATTCGTGCGCAGTCAGGGCGTCTCGTTCAGACCCGGGTAGAAAAGGCAAGTCGGGCTTGGCTTGGCACCCGAAAAAGAGTACGAGGGCACAGGAGCCAGAACGCCGGCACGGCATCACAGGCGTCCAGACGACGCCCACTTACGACGAGGCTTTCACGCACGGATTGCCTACCGGGACGCACTTGGTAGGCCAGCTTGCTGCTCAATCGCATCGCTGTCAGCCCGTCGACCAGCCAGGTCTCCTCGTGGGCTCTGAGGTCAAGGCCGGCATCGCTCATTGGAAGCACGAATCTCTGCGTTTCCGTCGCATAGACGCCGCTCCACTCGGTCGATGCCGGATGTGACCGCACCCGCTCGATGCGCAGGTCACGCCCGGTGTGCAACACGGTTCGGTCTTGAGGCATTGTTCTGCGGACGAGAAGCGGGAGGAGGTTGTCACATCCTTGGCGGCTCGCAAGGGAGACGATAGCTACGAGCAAGTCTATAGGGGTCCTGGCATGGCGAATTTGAAGGCCGTAGCGAACTTCCGCTGTTGGCCGGAGGCTGACGCCCATTATGGACCGCCTCATTAGAAATCGTCCGGGCTCACTCTCTTCCCGAGAATGGAACACGGAATCTGGAGAGCATTCTCGCGTGACAGTTGCTGCCAATCTGCTTCAGCTGCGTTAAACGATTCCGCCGCGTACAACTTGGCATCTTGAAGTGTGTGGCAGAACGAATCGCCATCGATGCGCTGCTCTTCAAAGCTCTCGTATCGGATGGCCATGTAGCCAATGTCATTGCGGAGCGGCAAGAGAACGATGCTTGTGAGATAGCTCCAATCAAGCGGTGGTCGCTTTATTGGTGCGAACAAGGGAACGCCCGTTCTTCCGCGCAATACTGGATTTTCAGAACATGTTCTCCTGCTCTGGTTTACGACCGCTCCTGGCCGGCATCTGTCCGCGGTTGCAGGTCACTGTTGTTCAAATCTGGTAGAGGGTCGCCCAGGTCTCGGCGAAGGTGTCTAGGCTCAGTTTCCGTTCGTGAGGGTCTGCAATCCTGAAGAGACCAGGACCGACTCCGAAATCCTGCACAGCATCCCGAAAGCTGCCGGAAAGTCCGACCGAGATGCCCCAAGCTCGATGCTTCCACACCGAAAAGGGACTTTTTAGGAGCTTTGCAATGGTGGTCATTGCCGCACGCAGTTCGGCTCGGCGAGCATCAGGGGAGGACGCGGCGAGCGCAACCACTAGGATGGAGCTGAATTGAGGCGTGCGGTCCTGTTGGCAACGTGGTGCGCGGAGGACACGTAGGTAGAAATCCGGAGCCTCAAGACTCTTCTCGCATACGTTCCAGGAAGGCGCCCAAACTTCGGTTCCAAGGAAATTCCAAAGTTTTGCGTCGGAGCCGTTAGTAGGTGAACCGTGAGTCCAACTACCGTGTGACTTTTGGTCCCATCCCATCCGTCCGAACGCCACCGACCGGTGCTGCTTTCCCAGACCCATCGTCTGGCTCGACCGGGCAAATGGCTTTCCCCGAGGAGAGCTCACAAAGGAGGACAGTAGCGGCTCAATCTCCCGCCACACCATCCATTGCCATGGCAACACGCCAGGCGCACCGAGCACAACGTAAACCTCGTATTTCTTGTCGTGGTATGAAATGGTGTTCTCCGAGTGCGGCCCCGAATTCTTGTCGCCTTGTCGAATGGCTGTACATGGACGCCCCCGGTTTGCCAAGCAATCAGTTGATGATGACATGAAGGTTCGATTGCACCCGTACATTCGGACTTTCGATGCGGCTTCTCGCCGCTGTCCCTGATGGGGTTTGCTGGTCGGCTCCTCTATCGGTTCTCCGCACTCCAAGTGCTTCAGACATTCTGGGCTTCGCCAACCACGGTCTTACCTGTCTTGCCATCACTGCGTGATTGCCTGAGCAATCGGTGGGTCGGTACTCCTGTCGTCTGTGTTGCTGGGTCGCGGCTGCTACGCCGCGAGCTGCGGCGGTATGTAGCTCGCTCGGAACTCTCGCCCGTGGGCGAGCAGCGCCCAAACCGTTCGCACGTTCTTATTGGCCAGCGCGACCGCGGCCACGTTCGGATGTCGTCGGTTCAGCAGGCTCGCAAGCCACACGTTGGTGTTCACCGTCTTTCGCTGCGCCGCCACGATGGCCGAGCGCGCGCCGTGAATCAGCAATGTGCGCAGGTACACATCGCCGCGCTTGCTGATGCCCAGCAGCGTTGGCTTGCCTCCGCTCGAATGCTGCCTCGGCACCAAGCCGAGCCAGGCCGAGAGCTGTCGCCCGTTATCGAAGCTGTTCGCATCCGCGATGGAGGCCACCAGGGCGCTGGCTCCCAGCGGCCCGATGCCGGGAATCTTCTCGAGCCGGAGGCTGAGCTCGCTGCTGCGGTGCCAAGCCTTGATTTGGTCCTCGAACTCGTCGACCAGCTTGTCCAGTTCCTTGAGGTGCTCGGTCAGGCGAGCGATGAGTCGGCGGAACGTTCCGGGCAGCTGGTTGCTCGCGTCTTCAATCAGCTCGGGGACTTGCTTGGCAACGTGACAGATGCCCTTCGGGATGACCAGGCCGAACTCGCTGAGGAGGCTGCGAATCTGGTTCGCCTGCGCCGTTCGGGCGATGACAAAGCCTTGGCGCGCGCGATGCAGCGACAGCACGGCTTGCTGCTCGACGCTCTTCACCGGCACGAATCGCATGCTGGGCCTGGTGATGGCCTCGCAGATGGCTTCCGCATCAGCCACGTCGTTCTTGTTGCTCTTCACATACGGCTTGACGAACTGTGGCGACATCAAGCGTACCGTGTGGCCGAAGCCCTGCAGGGTGCGGGCCCAGTGGTGGGCACTGCCGCACGCCTCCATACCGATGAGGCACGGGGGCAAATTCACGAAGAACGTGGTCATCTGGTCGCGCCGCAGCTGCTTACGCATCGCGACCTTGCCATGCTCATCCACTGCGTGAACCTGGAACACATTTTTTGCCAGGTCGATGCCAACAGTCGTAATCTTCATGGTGGACGCCCCTCTCGGTTCAAGTGGTTGGTGACACTTCCACTTTGGCACGTTGATGCCGGTACGGGTGGGGGCGTCCATCCCATTGGTTCTGGCCGACTGTAGCCCAAGGCGCCGGCGGTATCACGGGGCCTGAAGTGGGCCGGGTTGCAGCTAGCGACTCGGGCCGGCCGCGTGCCAAGGTGCTACCTCCTGCGCCGATCGGAGCTTGGCGAGCTGCTCCTCCAAGCGTTCCGCCTCCGCGCGCGCCGCGTCTAGGGCGGCGGTCAGTCTCTGGAACTCCTGCAGGTGCGCAGAAAACGTGCAAGACTCGGAGCCGAGGTGGCCGAAGGGGACCAGAGCGTGTAGCATGCATGCAATGGATGACCCTCTGTGGCCTGCCAGCTTGGCCAGGAGCAACGCGATGGAAAAAGCATTCGGTCTCACCATCCCGCGCACGCTCGACGATGTCTGCAATCCCAGGGACATGGCTCTGCTCGTGTACGACATGCAAGTCGGGATCGTCAGCCAGGTGTCGGATGGCGCCGCTCTCACTGCGCGCGTGCATGACGTGTTGACCATCGCGCGCGAAGCCGGGATGCGCGTGTGCTTCACGCGGCACCTGTCCTTGCCGCGCGAGTTTATGGGTTCGTTCCAGTATCGGATGGCGATGAGCTGGCAACGTCTCGACAGCCCCGACGACGTGCAGCCATGGTTTCTGCGCGACTCGCCAGGGTTCCAGATCGTCCCTGAGCTCGCGCCGCTTCAAAGCGAGCCCATCTTCGACAAGATTGCGATGTCCGCGTTCGAAGGAACGCCGTTGTCCTTTGCGCTGCGTGACTGTGGCATCCGCGCGATCGCGATCGTCGGCCTTGCCATGGAAATCGGCATCGAGCCTACCGCCCGACACGCTGCAGATCTCGGCTTCATTCCCGTGATCGTCGCCGATGCGTGCGGGCACGGGAACGAGGACGCTGCGCGTGGCTCTGTCAAGCTGTTGGAGTTCGCCGGGGACGCGATCTTCACCGAGGCGAACATCTTGCGACGCTCCCTCGCTCTACGCCGCTGATTGTGCGCTTCTGTGAGCGACACCGAAGAGCACATCAGCCGGGCCGAATAGCAGCCGTTCGCGGTCAGCAGCTTGTGGCCCGAATCAAGTCACAGGAAACGACTCCGAAAGGCTCTGCTGCGAACTCGGGTCGATGTTTCGATTTCGCTTTGTGGCGCGATGCGTGGAGAATGCGAGATGACTCCCCCATCCTCTGCTTTCCTCACCCCGGACCATCTCGCCGTTCTGCGCGCAGTTGCCCGCATGGACCTCTCTCTCGGCAACGCCATCGGCCAGAGCCTGGGCCGATCGGTTGCCGAAGATTTGGCGGCACTGCGTGCAAAGGGCTACGTCCGGGAAGTGTCCAGCCCCCGACACGGCGGGACTCCAAGCCATCTACACACGATCACGGTCAAGGGGAGCGAGGCGCTGCGAGGGCAAGACGAGCAGCGCATATCCGCTGCGGCGCCAACGATCGGACCCAGGCCCCCCATGCACCGCGAAACGTACAACGGCAGCGAGATGCGCCCTTTCACGGGACGAGCAGGATCGATGGATGCGCTGAAGTACCCGAGCCGAGTCGGCAACCAACTGCGCTATCGCGACGATGGCAGCGAACCTGCCCGCAAGGACGCGCGGCCGCCGCCCAAGACGTAACCCAAGTCCGAGCGACCGGTTGTGGCCGCTCAGTGCCTCTAGGGCCGAGCGACCTGTTCCGAGCACAATCCGCCTGCATGAAAATCCCACGCCACTTTCCGTTGTCTCTGGCTCTTCTGATCGCCGTATCCGCTGTCCCCGCCCACGCCGCAAAGCAGGTCGCGCTGCGATCGCCAGCGCCGCGCGTCCTCTGCGACCGCTACGTGTGTGCCAATGGCAAAGGAATTTCGCTCGAGCTCACCCAAAAGTACCTCGGCAAAAAGGCCGCGACCAAGCTGGCCTCACAGGGGGACTTCGACCGGACCGAGTTCACCTTTGCCAACGGCGTGTTCTGCGACGTTAAAGAGCGCCTATGCCGAGCAGATCGGTACTACGGTGCCGATGGCAAACGCAGCGCGGCCGTGAACAAGAAGTACACTGAGTTGCTGTTTGGGATCTTTTGACTTGACGCAGACCCCGGTCTTGCCAATCGGCATGGCCTCGCTGCTGTCATCGAACTCGGTGAGCGCAAATTGCAAGGATGTTGCGATGCGCCTGGCGGCCACTCCGAACACGGCGGCTACCTTGTGAAGCGATCGAGGGCGCACTCATTGCGCGCCGGAGAAAGCCAAGCTGATCGGCAAAGGCCGTTTTCGGGCGAACTGAGCAGTCGGCGCGAAGGACTGGTCCTGGCCGACTTCTGACCGAACGCCATGCTACCGGTGCGCTTGAGCTTTTCAATGCCTCGGCCGGCTCACTTGAGCAACAATTCCCACGTCACACCAAATTGGAGGTGAAATATGAATGTCACCGTTGCAAACCTGCAGGTCTTCGCCGATGCTTGGAACAGCCACGATGTTGAAGCGCTCATGAGCTTCATGACGGACGACTGTGTGTTCGAAGCGTCCGCCGGCCCCGATGTCTGCGGAACCCCGTACATCGGCAGAGAGGCCGTCCAAGCCGCATTTTCCGACGTTTGGAAGACATTTCCCGACGCACAGTGGCTTTACCCTCATCACTTCGTTTGCGGCGACCGCGGTGTGTCCGAATGGACATTCACCGGGACGCGGGCGGACGGCTCGCGCATCGAGGTCAACGGCTGCGACGTGTTCACATTCCGGGAAGAAAAAATTGCGGTCAAGAACTCGTACCGCAAGAACCGCTCGCCACTTCCGGCGACATAGCGCTCACTTTCAACCGTTTCCGACGCAAAGCACGGCCGGATGGACGTCGGGTTTGAGGCTTGAGGTCGACCGTCTCTTCTTGGCCGGTCGGAGCCGAACTCCTCTATAGGCCAGTTCGAGCCTCCCCGGTTCGTGTCTGGACCAATCCGAGTTTGCGCAGTTGCTCCTCGAGTTCGGCTGTCGTGGTCCAGGGCAAGATTTCCGAGTTTTTTCGCTCGTCCGGCGGATTTGACGGCAGACCATCAGACCATCCCCCGTGTCCTACGAGAGGTAGCAGTGGACGGCTGTGCAGCCACGCAAGACAGACCTCAGAAATGGTGCCGGCCCTCCCGCCAATGACGATGCAGGCATCACCAGACAAGGCCATGAGCAAGTTGCGCGCGTCACCCATGCCGCAGGGCACAACCACCGTTGCTGGCCAATCTGGGGGCGGCATGTGGTCAGGTGGCACGATGCTCAATACCAGACCGCCCGCCCCGATAGCACGCTCGGCAGCAACTCTTGTTGCGGGACTACCGCAGCCGCTCACCAAGGTCATACCGAGCGAAGCCAAGAGCGCGCCGGCTTCGCGGGCGCGCTCAAACGCCGAGGAGCCCGGTTCGGCACTACCAAGAACGCAAACTTGAGGCCGGCGAGTGAATGGTGTCGTCATGGTCGGAGATGCGTGCCTTTTGATGGATAGCGACAGGTATGCGTAGGGCCAGAAAGTCCGCTCCTGGCCGCATTCTGCCTTCCCGCGTCGGACTTCCCTCCGTAAGGCGGTCATCGTCGCGAGCGCTCCATGGCGGTCGATGAGGCGCTGAAGCCTAGCTTCGCGAAGAATTCTGCAGCGCCCGTTCTTCCCGCCCGAAGCACCCAGGTGATGTTCGGTTCAGACCCGATAAGGCGTTCAACGAGTGCCTGCCCGATGCCCCGCCGTCGATGCTGCTCAGCGACGACGACCATGGACACGTACCCGTTGGAAATTTCGTCGGTAATCGCGCGCGCGAAGCCGACGATTTCGTCGTCTGCCACCGCAACCACCGCTCGCTGTGACGCCGAAATCAGTCGGCCGAGGTCCTTGACGTCACCGACTCGATGGGCCCACCCGCTGGTCATGAGCAGGCGATGGACCGCGTCGAAATCGGAAGCAGCGATGCTGCGAACCTGCATACCTGCTCCTCGTGAAATTCACGCGATTGTGCCGTTGATGCGAAGGTCCGGTCCTGGCCGATAGTGTCCCGCAGCGCGGCCTGTCCGAAGCGGAACGCTGTACTCGGCGAATGAAGGGACCAGCAGCGGGCAGTCTGCATCTTGCGAGGTCGAATCGCCTGACTACAATTTGTGTGTGTAAAACAAAGCACTACACCCCTGTCCCGCAGTGCCCGGCTGAGAGCGAGAGACGGCGGGAATCCCGTAGAAGGCCGTTTGGGGTGTTTTTCAGGGTCGGTCGGGCTGACTGGAAGGGCATCATGACGACAACGATTGCGCAACAGGTCTGCGTCCAACTCCAAAACCGATTGACCGCGGCCGAAGCCGGGCTGACAGCGGACGGCCTAGCATCTCCCGTTCTCGTAGCCGTCGTAGCAGAGTTTCGGCGGAAGTTCTCGAAAACTCGGCCTGCGCTGGAAGGCGACTCTGGCCCGGGCCAACGCGAGGCCATATTTGAGCTTGAGCAGGCAGCCGATAGCGCCAAGTGGGCCGCATTGGCCGACCCGGGCGCGTCCGAAAACGCCAAGCTGACAGTCATCGCCGCTCATGACTCCATATGCTGGTTCAAAGCGACCGGCAGTCTGCTCGACCGAGAGTACGCCGAACCGGACCCGCTCGACTCGGTCGCCGAATGACCGCAGCCGGCCAGCTGTAGCCGCCGCGACTTGGCGCGTCGGGGGTAGCGGGTTCCTGGATAGATTTTGGGGCAGCCGGGAAGGTCCGGTCCTGGCCGCACACGGAATAGCTGCTGAAGCTAGTTCTGCGCAGCGGGTGGTCCATGGCAAGTTCGGAAGGGCTCCAAGTGTCCACAGTTCGTTCTGGAAGGGCTAGCGCCTGCTCCAGAACCGCTTCAATTGTGGAGCCGACAGGCGCCTCCAAGACCAGGTCCATCGCACGGACTGGGTCAGGGCAGCTCGCGCAGAACGACAACAGGTATCCGTCAATCTGTCGCGACGAGAGTTGCTTCCCAGCGGGTTCAAAAACCGCGTACAAAGGCCACCAACATCTCTTCCCTGCTCAACTTCTCCAAGTGGGCTCCTCCGTTCAATGTCCGGTCATGGCCGCTTGCGGCGGTCGCTCAAATTATGAATCGACCTTCCTCGCTGTCGTAGAGCCGGGCGCCCAATGGCTGCGGCAGCCAGTCGGCGGCGAGCTCTTCAATATCCTGCGATGCACAAACAATGACACCGATGCTGCTCATACTTGGACTTGGATGGTGAACTGGAGGCGCTCAGCGAAGGTCCGCTCATGGCCGGGTGCGGTCAGCCTGCCGAGGCCGCGGTTTCAACCCAAACGACTTCATCGGGGTGATGCTGGCCGATGGCATCGAGCGCGCCCTCTAAGACCAGCGGGTCGCGCCCTCCAAGTGCATAGGCGAAACGCGTCAGGCCTTTCCCCTTCAGCGCGGCGAAGTCTTGCTCGGAAACGGCATCGGCGCCACACCAAACCGCGGTGCCCGAACGCGTAGCTTCACGCAGCGCATCTTTCAGGCCATTGGGGGTGATTGCGAGGAAGACCACGTTCGCTCCTGTTGTGATTTTGCGAGGATGGCTAAGTGACCGGTCCTGGCCGCCACTCGCCGTAGTCTGTGCTCGGCTCTTCGGTTCCGTCAGGCTTCCAGAATCGCCAAATTCCGACTTCCTGGCCCGCGCGGTAGTGGCCCTCGGCGGCAGGCTGCCCGTTCGGATGGAGGTCGCGCAAAAGCCCGTCCAGGTCCGTCATCTGCGGTCAATCGGCGCGCCGCGACCCATGAATTGGCGATCGTCCGCGACCTCAATGGCGGCTCACTCCACTGGAAAGCTCCGCTCAATTCAGTCCGTTTCACCAAATACCTGCAGCCGCCCGTCGCGCCAGACGAACAACTCGTCGGCCAAAGGATAGGCGGACTTTGCTGCAATCTCTTTCGCCATGTCGCGCAGGCTCGCGACGGAATCCCGGTCTTCGCTACCGCAAACCAGCAGTTCATCGCGCGCAGCAATGGCAAACACATGGTCGCCGGACACGGGAACCTGTTCACGCCAATGCCCGAAGATGAGGATCATGCTTGCGTCGTAGTTGTGATCAAGCCGCACGGCATAGCGGCGGCCGCCGCCCACGATTCGCAGTTGGGGAAGCAAGGTCGTCAGATTCTCGAACGCCGCGGTGTTCAACGCCGCGAACTCCATGCCAAGGCTGTCAAGCCGGCTCGGCGTGATGAAGCGCATCGCCTCGGGCGTGTCTTCGACGTAAGCAAGTACCAGCGATCCAGCCAGCGCGCCCAGAACCGGGCACTGGTCCATCGGCACATTGCCGCGCGCGAGCTGGGCCTGCGAAGCCTGCTGCCAGCCGGTGGTCTTCAGGACGGGAAGTATTCGCAAGAGAGCTGTGGGGCTGTCGGCCTGCTGCTGCGTTCTTCGCGCATCGGCTAGTGTCGTGAGTTAGAAGTTCGCAGACAAAATCTCTCGACGCTGGCGAGTATGTCCTCGGCGGGTTTGGACCAGACGAAGGGCTTCGGTTTCGCGTTGTTGACTTCAAGGTACTGCCTGATGGCCTGCTCGAGTTGTCGCGTCGAGCGATGTGTGCCGCGGCGGATGCAGCGCTGGGTCAGCGTGGCGAACCAGCGTTCCACCTGGTTCAGCCACGATGCCGAGGTGGGCGTGAAGTGCACATGAAAACGCGGATGCCTTGCGAGCCAGGTCTTGATGGATGGCGTCTTGTGCGTGCCGTAGTTGTCCATGACGAGGTGGATGTCCAGCACCGGCGATACGTTGGCCTCGATGGTGCGCAGGAACTGAAGAAACTCGGCGCTGCGGTGGCGACGATGCACCTCGCCAATGACCGCTCCGGTGGCGATGTCCAGCGCCGCAAACAGCGTCGTCGTGCCGTGGCGCTCGTAGTCGTGGGTGCGCCGCTCCGGGATACCCGGCGCCAAGGGCAGCAACGGTTGCGTGCGGTCCAGCGCTTGGATTTGGCTTTTCTCATCCACGCACAGCACCATCGCCATCAGCGGTGGGTCCATGTACAGGCCGACGATGTCGCGCACCTTGTCAACGAACATGGGGTCGGTGGAGAGCTTGAAGGTCTCCTGGCGATGAGGCTGCAGGCCGAAGGCACGCCAGATGCGAGAGACGGCCGTCTGCGACAGGCCCGTTTCGTGTGCCATGGTCCGCGTACTCCAGTGGGTGGCACCCTCGGGAATCGACTCCAACGTCTTGGCTATGACCGCATCCACTTGCGCATCTTCGATGGTCCGTGGTGCACCCGAACGCGGCGCGTCGAGCAGTCCGTCGAGTCGGTCCTCGACGAAGCGGGCGCGCCATTTGCAGACGGTCTGCGGGGCTACGCGCTGCCGCGCTGCGACGACCTTGTTGTCCTGCCCGTCCGCACAGGCCAGCACGATGCGCGCGCGCAGTGCCAGGGCCTGCGACGTCTTGCGCCGCAGCGTCAGGGCCATCAGTTCCTGCCGCTCCGTCTCAGTGAGCACCAATTGGGTCTTGGGTCGTCCACTCATCGCCGCCTCGTCGTGTGGCCACAATACACGACAGATTCGCGGGCTCAAAGATAGTTCAACGAACTTCTAACTCACGACACTAGGTGTTCGGCGAAAAGCGCATTCATCGCATCGGGCTGCTGCAGGTAGCGTGCATAAGCATTGCCCAGGAAGGTGCTCATCTGCCCACCCTCCGGAAAGGTCCAGTGCACGCGCGTGAGGCCGGCTGTGGCGCCATGCTCGACTTCGACGCGCGTGCCCGGTAGGGCACGGCGGACATGCGCGGCGTATCCCTCCGCGTAGGCAGCAATGCCGACAGGCGCTGATGGCGCGACAGCGCGCCCACCGAAGAGTTTTTTCAGAAACGACATGGCTGCAGGATGGGTAATCCGGAAAGTGCGGGGTCACAATGCTAGCCGGACCGCCGCCCGGCGCGAAAGTTTGGCGGTCTGCCCGAATGACTGGTTGTGGCCGACTGTAGCCGGTCGCTGCATCGGAGCTTTGGGCCCCGAACGGTCACTCGTCACGCTCCACACCGTCCCTTGACTCTGCGTTTCGTCTTGCGCGGAGACTTAGTCGTCAAGTTCATTGCCGCCGTGCTCAGACTCTGCGTGTTCGTGGGAGCTTTGCCTGTTGATGCAACATCTGCTAGTGCAAAATGAGCGGGAGAGCAAAACGGGAACGAACGATGATCAACACCCTGGCGCAACTGCGTGCCCTCTACGCCGCGCCAGGTGAGCGTAGCAACTCGACCGCCTTGACATCCACGACAGACGCTTTGTCGCATTGGCGCCCTTCTGCGTCATCGCCAGCGCGGGGACGGGCGGTGCATTGTTGGATGTCTCGCCGCGTGGCGGCGCGCCGGGCTTTGTCAAGACCAGCGAAGACGGCGCTACGTTGTTGCTACCCGACTCGGGCGGCAACAACCGGCTGGACACGCTGGAGAATCTGCTGGTCGACCCGCGCATCTCGCTAATCTTCATGATTCCCGGCGTGGACGAAACGCTGCGAGTGAATGGCACAGCGCAGCTGCACGACGAGCCGTCTTTCACGAACCGCTTCGCTCACGAGCGCCAGCAGCCGAAGCTGGTGATCGAGGTCGCTGTGCGCGAAGCCTACCTGCACTGCGCCAAGGCCTTCATGCGTTCGCAGTTGTGGCAGGCGGGCACGTTCGGGTCGCGCGATGCGCTGCCCAGCATGAACCAGATGATCCATGACCAGATCGGCGCCGGCCCGGCGACGGAGTCGCAGGCGCAGATGCTAGAGCGCTACCGCCTGCAACTCGAAGGCGAACAAAGCCTTTCGACCTGAGCGCCGAGCGGCGCTCCCTCGGGCCGAAAACCAGCGGCGACACGATGCACACGTCGAAGGACTGTTCCTGGCCGACTGCTGAACTCGAACTGCGCGTCTCTGGTCTTGGCCGCACTCTGCCGGTTCGGATGCAGTCCAGCGACGGTTCTGGCTCAATGTGCCACTTCAGCCACGACGAGCGCTCACCATG
The DNA here is from genome assembly GCF_056403395.1 of Variovorax sp. P2_H12. NCBI lineage: Bacteria > Pseudomonadati > Pseudomonadota > Betaproteobacteria > Burkholderiales > Comamonadaceae > Variovorax > Variovorax sp. P2_H12. The sequence goes on from NZ_JBFUFO010000026.1 coordinate 14,710, forward strand.
CGCGGGGTAAACTGAGCGCATGGTCTCCGCAGCAGTGAATGAAGTGAGGGGCGGCCTCCCGGTCATCGCGTTCGCATCCGCCGAGGACTGGGGAACGTGGCTGACCCACGAAGCAGCCGCATCAAAGGGCCTTTGGCTCAAGCTCGCTAAAAAGGGGGCCGAGGCACGAAGTGTCTCCCGCCAGGAAGCTATCGACGTAGCTCTTTGTCATGGCTGGATTGATGGTCAGCTCGACAAGTATGACCACCAATGGTGGCTGGTTCGATTCACGCCGCGCTCGCCAAAGAGCAAATGGTCGGAAGTTAATCGCACAGCAGCGTTGAGACTCATCGAAGAGGGCCGGATGCTTCCATCTGGGCTGACACAGGTGCAGGCAGCCAAAGCGGATGGGCGCTGGGATGCAGCCTACGCGCCCCAGAGCACTGCAACCGTCCCTGCGGATTTGCAGGTGGCACTTGATGCATCTCCTGCGGCCAAGCGCTTTTTCGAGGAGCTCGATGGCGCCAATCGCTTTGCAATCCTCTACAGGATACAGGACGCGAAGACGCAGAAGACGCGTCTCCAGCGCATCGAAAGATTCGTCGGCATGCTCGAGCGAGGTGAGGCGATTCATCCCGCCAAAAAAGCTCGCAAACAATTAGCGGGCGGCAAGGTCCGCATTTGGCCGGTAGCCGCCTCGCGGCTATCTTGACGCTTCGGTCCGTGTTTTCACGGACTCGACAACTGGCTTCGAATCCTCGATGACGCGACCGGGCTTCGATGTTGGCGGCGGCGTCAGCTGTTCAATGACTCGAATGCGGCGAACAACAAGCTCGTCAATCTCCAGCCGGCGGATTCGAGCCCGGCCCACAAAGAGCCGACCGACAGACAAGGCTCCGATGGCCAGGGCACCGAGGGCCGCGGCGCCAATCAGGATGGATCCCAACGCGGCTGTACCGATGGCGTGCGCGCCCGTCGCGGCCGCCGGCGAGGCACGTGCGGACTTTGATGGTGTCAAGTGCATTGAAACTCCTGGCGGAACCGTGAGCCTTTAGGGGCGGCAATCATGTGTCCGCTCCTGGCCGCATTCTGCCCTCGGGGCGAACGATTCGGCGCAAGGGTCTCCAACAGGCGATATCAGGGTTTCAGGGCGATGGTCACGAGCGCGCTGGCGTCGGTCACTGCTTTGACGCCGTGCGTCGCGTTCCCGGTGAGGAACAGCAACTCCCCTGCCTCCAGCCTCACGGTGGCGTCATCGAGTTCAACGTCGAGGCTGCCTTCGAGGCAGTGAATCGTGATTTCGCCGGGCACCTTGTGCTGCGGCAGAGACTTTCCCGCAAGCAGCACCAGTCGCATGACCTCAAGGTCTACCGACTTGAACAGCGCCGACGTCTTATCGGTCGAAAGGCGACCACCCAACGGACGTACGTCGAGCGCTTGCCCGGGAGAAGCGTGTGGAATTGCCATGTGGGTATGAAGCTCTTGGATGAGCCGGTTAGTGTCCGCCTACACGGCCGGCATTGCAATCGTCGCCACGGTGCTGACAGGGCGTGAGGAACTTCCCGTCTTGGCCGACTTCAGTTTTTCCGCTGTAGCTCCCGCCTAGTTCGTTGCTTCACAGGACGCCGATCAGAAACTCATGGATAGTCGCGGGGAACTGCGCGTGAAACCGTTCCCTATCGAAACCGTCCGGGTCGGTGGCCGGTAGAAATCCGGGCCGCCGCATACTGGCTGGGAAAGGCGTCAAGAAAGAATAGTGGCCTGCTCCGTCAACGACGATCAAATCGTGCAGGACGCCCTTGGGCAGCGTCGATAGCGCCTGTTCGATCCTTTGCACTGGGGTGATCTGATCCTGCGCGCCAGTGATTACCAGGATCGGTGACCTGACGTCGGCAAGCGACTCAGGGGCCAGGAACCAGTCCATCGATGGGGCAAGCAACACAGCCGCCCGAACCCGCGCATCGGCCTGCACTGCGATCGGGCTCCCTGTTCGAGACCATGGACTCCCCCCCACTGACGCTAGAGCCGTATAGCCGCCCATTGAATGCCCCAGCGCGCAAATTCGCCGGTCATCTGCTACAGACCCGAGGAACTCGTCCGAGAGAACAGCGTCGATGGCCAGCGATGCTTGGCGTGGGCGGTTCGCGGCCGCCGCATCCGTATTCGAGAGCGAGCCATCGTTTCGGTTGTCCCCCGGATGCTCAGGGCTCACGACGATAAAACCTTCCCTCGCCAAGTAGCCTGCAATGGAGCGATAGAGCAGATGGGAGCCACCGCCGCCATGCGAGATCACACACACCGGAAAGTGGCCAGGCGCGATCAGGGCGTCGAGGGTGGCGTTGAAGTGGTACGGCCCGATTGAAGTTCCGGTGGGCGAGACTTCGCTCGGATACTGGACGACAGCGGGAAAGGACGAACCGCTCTGCGGGTCACGTATCGCAATTTGGCGGACGCCTGATTCCATGGCCGTTTACTTGGTAGATGAGGGGTAGAGGAGGGGTAGAGGAGGGGTAGAGGAGGTGCCGCTCGATGAACGGCCGATTCTGGCCGACTGTAGCCGAAGGGGGTCAGCAAGGCTTGGTCATACGAGAGGGGCCGGAAGCATGTCCCGCTGCCGCGGGATGCGTCTGCTCCATCGCAGGTCTCAAAGAATTCGTTCGCTCTGGCGACGAGCCTTGGCCTCGCCATCCTCGCGAGTCTGACCGCCCGCTCATGACGCGGGCGGACTACCAAGGCGTCGGGCACTTCGACGTGCTCACTGAGGGGGCTTGTTAAGGCTCATAGTGTGTCTGCAGGTCAGCTGGGACGCCGTCTTGAATGTCCGGTCCTGGCTGCGGATTCAACCGGTCGAGACCCAAAGCGTTGGGCTCGAAAACCGGGGCCGCGAACACAAGAAGCCTAAGATGCTACTTGGGCGTTTGCCCGTTTTGGAGCCTTCGCATGACATTGGACGAATACAACACAAGCGTCAGGAACATCCTTGCTGAGCAGCAAAACATTGCTCAGGAGACAGCAAAACTTGCCCTGTCAGGGATGGCCAATCCGGCCAACCCGCAGTTCGCGGAGTTGATGACAAAGCAGTGGTCCCTCGTTCAAGAGCTCGCAAAGCTCAACGCGGACCTGATGCTCGGAATCATCAGACCGAGTTTGTAAGGCGGCCGGTGGTCCGCCCTTATGTGGGCTAGACGGGTCTTCAGACCGCTGAACTGAAGGTCGGACGCCAGCGGCGGCACCTGGCCGCATTCTGCCTCTTGCGGAAGCGACTTCAGGCGCCGCCGGCAGAACCTTCCGCCAGCACCTGAGCGACGACCTGACCGACCCTTCTGGGCTGGGCGTCGCCCTCGGTATCGACGACTACGCAGCGTTGAAGGCCGAGGGGACCAAGCGATTCTTGACGCCTGAATGTCTCCAGCAGTTCTGCATGGGTTCGCAAGGCGTCAAGGTGGCCTGGATGGCGAGACCTCGCAGGAAACCGGGATGCCGCCACCGCCGCGGAGCATCGGCAATACACCTCCACGACTGTGGCAAGGGAGCTTAGCCACGCGACTGGTGTGCCGGAGTCGCTGGTTGAGCTGGGATGCCGCCACCAAGAGGTCACGACGGCGCCCTGTAGACGCATGGCCGCGTGCTGGAGTTTCGCGTCCGCTTGTCGGCTGAGCTGTCGGCGCGAAGCCTCCTCGTGGACGCCTGTCGTCGGGAAAAGGGCCTCGAGAAAGTCATCTTTGTCGAGCAAAGGCAGGCCCAGTTCCTGCGCCAAGCTCCGCGCGAGCATCGATTTGCCGCTGGCAGGAAGGCCACTAACGACAACGAAGCCTGGCATCAGTGCGTTTCTTCATTCATTTGAACGGCCTCAGCGAAGGTCGGCATTTGGCCGGCTGTAGCCTGTCGGCCTCGTGAAGCTTCGGGCCCGTCGCTGCCCTTCAAGGCCCAGCGAGTCTCAAGCAGCCTTGAGTACCGTGGCAGGCAGAAATGGGAGGATGTTGCTCATCGCCCGTGAAACGAACTGCTCCTTCTCGCCCACAGGTGCAACGTAGTGAAGCGCGCTCTCAGCGGCCTCGACACCTTCAAGCCGCGCAATAATCCATGCGGCCAGATAAGGCGATGCTAGGCAACCTCCCACCGTGGCGACGTTGTCACGTGCGAAGAATGGCTGATTGAGCACGTCCACACCGGCCTCCTGCACCCAGGGTTTGGTGGTCAGGTCGGTGCAGGCGGAAACGCCTTGGAGTAGACCAAGCTTGGCAAGGACAAGGGTGCCAGAGCACTGCGCAGCAAGCAGTTGCCGCGCCGGGTCCAGCTCCAGTTGCGACATCAGCGCTGGGTCGGCTACGACATCCCGTGTGAGGAGCCCGCTTCCAACGACGACCGCATCTGCGCTGACCGCGTCCTGCAGCGTGGCTTGAGCTTCCACAACGACACCGTTCATGGAGCGCACCTTGGCCGAAGGGCTGGCGATGGAAACGCGCCAGCCGGGCTTCTTGATGCGATTCAAGATGCCGAGGGCCACGAAAGAGTCGAGCTCGTTATAGCCCTCAAAGGTCAGGATGGCGATGTGCATGGGGCGTCCGCGGTGATTTGTCTGCACATGGTAGGCGAAGTTGTACGTCGGCTTTTGGCCCGCTGCCGTTGGTGCCAAATGCTGCCAGCGCACCCCATCCAAAGTGGACGAACGCCCCGTCGCCCTCAAGCCTGCACCAGAGGTCCTCGCGGAGGACTTTGGCCATGATCGCCCCGGCGTCTATCAGCGTGAGGGAGTCTCCTTCCGAATACGGAGGCTCCCCGTCCTTTCGATGCTCCAGCCCTCGGATTGACACCGAGGCAACGTCTGTTTCCCGAAGGAATGCGGTGGCGACGGCGATGTACGCCGCCTCAACCTCCTCGTAGGCCGTTTGAGTCAGCACGGTCCCATCGAAAGCGGCGCCGACATCGCTGACGGAGGTCCACTCGGTGTACCTTCCTCCGTCGCTGCGGATGGCTGGGTCGTATTTGGTAACTCGATACTCAAGCATCGTTGCGTTCTTCTCGAAGCTCATCTTCTATGGTCTTTGGGAGCGAGCAGCTCGCACTGGATCCCTCCGCGCAAGGTCCGTACATGGACGCCCCCGGTTTGCCCGGCTAGATGTGGGGCAGGACTGCGTATGCGCCACCGAAGGTCAGACGCGCCGCCTTGGGAAAACTTGGTCGACAACAGGGGCGTTCGCCGGTCTATGCTTCCCATCCATGTCCGTCCGCTCTGCCACCCCCGCTCTCGCTGCCGCTCTGCTCTTTGGCGCCAGCACGCCACTGGCCAAGCTTCTCGTGGGTGACATTCAGCCGCTCTTGCTCGCGGGCCTCCTGTACCTTGGTAGCGGGCTCGGACTCAGTGCCCTCTTGATGCTACGGCGGTTGAAGCAGCGGACGGGCGACCAGCCGGCCACTTCCTTGCGCATTCCGCGCAAGGAACTGCCATGGCTTTTCGGCGCCATCTTCTTCGGCGGGATGCTTGGGCCGGCGCTGCTGATGCTGGGACTGACGCAGGCCAGCGGAGCGTCGGCTTCGCTCCTCCTGAACGTCGAGGGTGTCCTAACCGCCGTCATCGCCTGGCTGGTGTTCAAGGAGAATGCCGACCGTCAAATCGTTCTGGGAATGGTCGCCATCGTCGCCGGCGGCGTGCTGCTGTCGTGGGAGCCGGGCGGTGCGACGTTTTCGCCAGGCGCATTGCTCATCGTCGGCGCCTGCCTGTGTTGGTCCGTCGACAACAACCTTACCCGGAAAGTCTCGACCAATGACGCCATGCTCGTCGCGTGCCTCAAGGGATTGCTGGCGGGTGCCGGCAACACCGCTTTGGCGTGGGTCAACGGCAATGCGCTGCCGACTCTGCCGGCGGTGGGCTTCAGCTTGCTGGTGGGATTCTTTGGCTACGGTCTCAGCCTGACGCTCTTCGTGGTTGGGCTTCGGACGCTTGGCACTGCAAGAACCGGCGCCTACTTCTCGGTCGCACCGCTCTTTGGTGTCGTCATTTCGCTGGTGCTATGGCCCGGGTTGCCGGGCCCCTTCTTCTGGGCCGCCGCTGCACTGATGGCCATTGGGGTATGGCTACACGTGCGGGAACGACACGAGCACGAACACACCCACCTTCCGCAGGTACACGCTCATAGTCACAGGCATGACGAGCACCACCAGCACGAGCACGCTTTCGGATGGGACGGGACAGAACCTCACACGCATCCGCACCAGCATGAGGTGCAGACCCATCGACATCCCCACTATCCCGACATCCATCACCGCCACGTGCATTCGCACCCGCACTGAAGGGCGATTTGGCCGTCATCGTTGCGTCCGACGGGCCTTGCGCGCCCCGTGCTGCCTGGATCGTCGTTTGCGAATTTGTTTGCTCGGATCAAGGACCGATATAGGCCGAATCTCACCTGTTGCGATGGGGCGTCGTCCCAAAGAACGTTATACGTTGTATAAACTTGGACGACGTTCATATTCGGATTCCACCTTGCCAGCCTCCAATCTTCCTGGCCGCCGCGAGCGGCGGCGCGCGCAGATACTCGACCAGATAGCGACGACCGCCATGCAGCTCTTCGAGGCGCACGGCTACGACGCGACCACCATGGAGCAGATCGCGCTGCAGGCCGATGTGGCGAAGGGCACCCTCTACAACCACTTCGAAGCCAAGGAGGCGGTCCTTGCGCACTGGGTGCACATGGAACTGGCGGCCGACACGGAGCGCCTGCGCGGCGTGATCGAGAGGCCTGGAGATTTCGAGTCGCGGCTTGGCCGTTTGCTCGAAGCGTCGGTCGAATGGTCGCAGCGCTACCGAGCCTACCTGCTTGCCTATTTCCGTTTTCGATTTCTCAACATCGAGAGCGAACTCGAGGGCTGCAAAGCCGAAGGGCGGCCGCGCGATCTGGCCGGGCTCTTCGCTCTTCTGATTGAACGCGCACAGCACGACGGCACGCTGCGCGCCGACGTGCCAGCCGAGCACCTGGCATCGCTTCTGCACCACTTGTACTTTGGTGCGCTGATGCGCTGGCTGACCCTGCCCGGATTGGTGCTGGCCGACGAGATCAGGGTGATCGTCCAGATCTTTGTCGACGGTGCCCGCGCCGCCGGCAAACCGCAGAGGAGCAAGCGCGCATGAGGATCGCAGTGGTCACCTACGGCACCGAGGGCGACGCACGTCCGCTCGCCGCGCTTTGCCGTGCACTCGATGATGCAGGCCATTCATCGGTGTTTCTGGCGGACGCGTCGACGCTCGGCACCGCTCGCAAGCTCGGCGTGCGCTCGCAGGCGCTCGACGGCGACATCCGCGGCGCGGTGGGAACGGGTGGGGCGATCGCCAACGTGGTGGCGAGCAACCGGCCAGGCGCGGCCGCCCAGGCCCTCGCCGACATCGCCAACGCCAGCGCCACGGCATGGCTGCGCCAGATCGTCGAGACGGCGCGCGGTTGCGATGCCATCGTGTGTTCCGGATTGGCCGCCTTTGTGGGGCTTTCGGCCGCCGAAGCGCTCCGGGTGCCGGTCATCGGCGCGGGGATGTTTCCGCTCACGCCAACCCGCTGCTTTGCATCGCCATTCCTGCCGCCTGCGCAGGTACCGCGCTTGCTGCGCCGCGTGAGCCATCACCTCGTCAATGCGATGCTGTGGCGCGCGTTCCGGGCGGCGGTGAACGCGGCGCGCGCCGAGGTGTGCGGCCTGCCGCCGCGTCGGCGGATGTGGACCACGCACTCGATGGTCTATGGTTTCTCGCCGAGCCTGGTGCCGAGGCCGCTCGACTGGCCCGCGAATACAACGGTCTGCGGTCAGTGGATTCCGCCTGCGCCCGACTGGCAGCCACCGCCCGCATTGAGCGCATTTCTGGCAGCAGGCGAGCCACCGCTCTACATCGGCTTCGGCAGCATGACCGGCTTCGACGCCGGTCGCCTGCGCCAGACGGTGATCGATGGCGTGGCGGGCCGGCGCGCGGTGCTCCAACCTGGCTGGAGCGAGATCGACGTGCAGGGGTTGCCGGCCAACTTCCATGTGCTGGGTGACGCGCCGCACGACTGGCTGTTTCCCCGCATGGCGCTGGTGGTGCATCACGGCGGATCGGGAACCACGCATTCGGCGGCGCGTTCGGGGGTGCCATCGGTGGTGGTGCCGTTCGCGGGCGACCAGTTCTTCTGGGCGCACCGGTTGGCGCAGGCTGGCGTGGCGCCAGATGCGGTGGCAGGCCATCGCCTCCGCGCGGACGATCTGGCGCGCGGGATCGCGTTTGCCGGGCGTTCGGCGGTTCGGACGACCGCGCAGGCGTTGGGCGAGCAGATGCGCGCGGAAGACGGCTTGACGCAGGGCGTGGAAGCGATCGACCGGATTCTGAGGGCCGGCGCCGCTTGACTGCGACGTCCGAGCGCTCCCGCTCTGCGCACAACCTGTCCGGTCCAGGACCGACATTGCAGGCCCACTGGCTTGCGCATCTCAGCGGCGGACTCTGGCTTCGAGCAGGTCACCCATGCCGATGCGCTTCGCGAACGCGATGCGCACGCGCTCGGACACCTCGAACACTTCGGTGGCGCCGTCGCCCACGAAGTCGATCAGCGCGCGCATCGGCCGCGTGCCGGCCGGCAGGCCCACGATGCGGACGATCTCGTCGGCCACGGCCTGCGGGTCGGCATCGTCGGGCGTCAGGGCCGAGAGGCGTTCGCCGATCTGGTCCATCACGCCGTCATAGCGGCTGTAGGCGGCGGCGGTCGTCGCATCAGCGGGTTTTCCCGCGCTCGGGAAGTGGTCGGTGCCCCGGGTGAACGCCCCCGGCACGACGATCGAGGTCTCGATCCCGAAGCGCGCGATCTCGTAGGCCAGCGTCACGGCCAGCGAATCCATCGCAGCCTTGGCCGCGCCGTAGGGGCCCATGAACGGCGGGAAGCCGCCCCTGGTGGTCGTGCTGCTGATCCACAGCATCAGCCCGGACTCCTGCCGGCGCAGGTAAGGCAGCACGGCGCGGTTCACGCGCTGGGCGCCGAGCACGTTGGTGTCGAACACTGTCGCGATCTCCTCGGGGGTGAAGGCCTCGCTCGGCCCGACCACGAGATGGCCCGCGTTCTGCATCACCACGTCGAGATGTCCCTGCTCGCGAACGATGGTCGCCGCGGCGGCATCGGCGGATGCCTGCGAGAGCACGTCGAGTTCGAGTGGGTGCAGCTCAAGCCCCCTGGCTTTGGCCAAGGTGCGCAGTTCGGTGGCGCGGCCGTTGTTGCGCCCCGCGATGTCGCGCATCGATGCATAGACGATGTGGCCCGCTTCGGCGAGGGACTGGGCGGTGAGCTTGCCGATGCCGGTGCCGGCGCCAGTGACGAGGATGACGGATTGCATGATGGAACTCCTGGAATGAATGTGAGAGGACGGGAAGGAAACTGGAAGGAAAGCGCCTGGCCTTAGCGCATGCGGCGCTGCAGCGCATGGGCCGCCCATGCCGCCGCAGATCCGAGCGCGGCCGCGCCGGCCAGCGTGGCGAACAGCGACAGCGAAGGCGGCTGGTGGACCGCAAAGAACGCGATCAGCCCGAGGAAGTAGCACAGCAGGTTGTTGATGCGCGGCACGCTGCGCATCGACACCACGATGAGCGCGACGACCAGCACCACCGCCGGCAGCGCCGCGGCGCCCACGACCGGTGCCAGTGCACCGATGGCCACGGCTGCGCCCTTGCCGATCAGCACGCCCAGACTCACGCAGACGAGGTTGAACACGCCGTCGCGCGCTGTGACACCACGGGTATAGAAGGCCACCCAGCCGACGAACATCGCCCAGACGGGCAGCTCGAGGACCATGGCCATCGCCGAAGCAGCGGCGGCGACCACGGCAGCGGCCGCCGTGAAAGACGAATAGGAGAGACTGAAGAAGCGCGGGGCGGCCGCGTCGGACGAAGGCTGTCGCATGGTGGTTGCTCCTTGGGAATCGCGTGGGAGCACTCAGGCCACGCCGCCGTTGGCGCGCAGGATCTGGCCGTTGACCCAGCCTGCATCCGGGCCGGCGAGGAACGAGACCACCGAGGCGATGTCCTCGGGCTGGCCCAGGCGCTGCAGCGGCGGCATCTTCGCGAACGCTTGGACCTGCTCTTCGGTCTTGCCGTCGAGGAACAGCGAGGTGGCGATCGGGCCGGGTGCCACGGCATTCACCGTGATGTTGCGGCCGCGCAGCTCCTTGGCAATCACGTGCGTGAAGGCCTCGACCGCCGCCTTGGTGGCGTTGTAGATCGCGTAGCCGGGCATGTTCAGCGCGAGCGTGGTGCTCGAGAAGTTGACGATGCGGCCGCCTTCATTGAGCCGGGTGGCCGCTTCGCGCAGCGTGTTGAAGGTGCCGCGCACGTTGACATCGAAGGTCTGGTCGTAGAGCGCATCGGTGTGCTCGGCCAGCGGCACGGTCTTGAGCACGCCGGCGTTGTTGACCAGCACGTCGATCCGGCCGAGTTGCGCCTCTACGGTGTCGAACATGCGGCGCACCTCCTCGGCATGGGCCACGTCGGCCTGGACCGCGATGGCCTTCGCGCCGGCGGCGTGCAATTCGGCGATCAGCGCCTCGGCCGGCCCGGCGCCCGAGGCGTAGTTGACGGCGACGGCAAAGCCGTCCCGGGCGAGGCGTTGCGCGACGGCAGCGCCGATGCCGCGCGATGCGCCGGTGACAAGAGCGACGCGGGTGTTGCGGGGGGTGTTCATGGTGCGGTTCCTTTCAGGGGTTGGTTGGTGAAACGAATGTTCTTTCATTCCAAGACAAAGATAATCTGGCTAATATCGTCAATACAATTCCATATACGTAAACAATAAGGCCAAGGACCAGCCCAATGGATCGCTTCCAGGAAATGCAGGCCTTCGTGCGCATCGCCGAGCGCCAGAGCTTCACCCAGGCCTCGGACGACCTGCGGATTCCACGTGCCACCGTCACCACCCTGATCAAGCGCATGGAAGCACGCATCGGCACGCGACTGCTGGAGCGGACCACCCGCACCGTGCGTCTCACGCAGGACGGCGAGGCCTACTACCGGCGCTGCGTGCGGCTGCTGGCGGACGTGGAAGAGGCCGAAGGTGCGTTCAGGAATGCGGCGCCCAAGGGCCAGCTGCGAGTGAATCTGCAGGGCACGCTGGCCCGGCACTTCGTGGTACCGGCGCTGCCCGGCTTTCTCGCGCGCTATCCGGAGCTGCAACTGCACATCGGCGAGGACGACCGGCTGGTCGATCTCGTGCGCGAAGGTGTCGACTGCGTGCTGCGCGCAGGCCAACTGCAGGACTCGTCGATGGTCGGGCGGCGCGTGGCGCTGCTGCCGCAAGTCACGGTCGCGAGTCCCGACTATCTGGCGCGGCATGGCGAGCCTGGCAGCCTGGAGGCATTGGCCTCGCACCGTGCGGTCAACTACATCTCCGGCGGCACAGGCAAGGTGGTGCCGCTCGAGTTCACCGTCGATGGCCGGGTGACGATCGTGGACCTGCCCGCCACTGTCTCGGTGACCGGCGCCGACATCTACACGGGGTCGTCCGTTGCCGGTCTCGGGCTGGTGCAGGTGCCGCGCTACCGCGTGGCGGGCGAACTGGCGGACGGTCGCCTGAAGGTGGTGCTGGCGGGCTTCGCGCCGCCGCCGATGCCGGTCTCGGTGCTCTACCCGCAGAACCGTCAGCTGTCGTCGCGCGTACGCGTTTTCGCGCAGTGGCTGCGGGACATCTTCGAGGCTGTGGACCCATCTGCGTCTTGACGCGCGAGGCCAGCGCACACCGATCAGCGTGGCGGTAGCTCTGACTGCATCCCACTACCAGTAACCGGTCACCTCCCGCGATGGTGAAGCACCCATGCACCGATGGCGAGCGCGGGGTCGAGAATGGCAAACACTGCGAAGATATGCGGAAAGACTCCCGCAATCACGAGGGGCACGAGCACTCCAGGAACGAGCACCAACCGGTCGAGTATGGACGCCGGGCCAAATTGTCGAGCGCCGGAACGACCGCCGAATACGTAAAGCCAGCCAATGACGCCTACCGTCATGCCAAGCACACGGAAGAGCGCACCCTCGTGTCCGACGAATGGCCCATCCATGAAAATTGTCTGCACCACGCCGGGCCAAACAATCAACAGGGCTCCGAAGGCAAGATAGATACAGCCATTCATCACCGCGTATTTCGACTCGGTGGAAAGGTTGGCAGGTTTCTCAAGAAGAACACTGAAAAAAGACATGTTCGTTGCCTCCTGTGATTGGCGCGGACGATTCGGCGAATGCCGCACGGCGGTCGTCCTATCGAACCGAAACGGTCACCGAGGACCGAGCCGTCTTGATGCTGGCGCCCTGATAGTCTCCCGTCCATTCCGGCCGAAGTGTTGAGAAGCTCAAGCCACGCCAGCCCGCCTGTACATCGACGTGATCAAACAGCCAGTTCGAATCGGCGGCAAGCTCTTGAGCTTGTCGCCCCAGACGATCTTGCTCCGCCTGCCGATAGCCTAGAAAGTAGGGATCAGCTTCACTCTCTGCGCACCTCCGGGACGGTATTCAGCGCTGGATAGCACGAGCCGAGTCGAAGCAGTATCGCCTGGGCGTTGCAGGCCTTCTGCGCTTTCATCGCTCCTGTTTGCTTGAATTCCACTGCCGCATCCCGCGTGGCGTCGTTCCCATCTTTCGTCGCATCAGCTCGGTCATGTGTGATTGACTGGAGAATCCGCAGGCAAGTGCAATGTCAGCGATAGGACGGCCATGTTCTGAACGAAGCGCGCGGGCCGCCGCGTCCAGCCGTCGACCTTGCACGTAAAGATGCGGCGTCACGCCGAACGTCGCCTTGAAAGCGCGTGCGAAGTGAAATGTGCTCAGCCCGATTTCCTCTGCCAGGCGCGTCAGGGAAAGATCCGAACCCAACTGTCCCTCAATCAGCTCGACAAGTCGACGCTGCTGCGCAAATCCGACGCGCTCGTAGAACGACAGTGCGAACGGCGTCGAGTTGACGGTCGTCGTCACTGAAGCGGAAGACCATCCATAGACCCCCTTGACATGTGACCAGAGCGCCATTGCAACACCCCTCCTCTGGAACGCCTGGCCAACGAAGAGATGGAAGAGATGTGTGCCATGGCGAACGGCAACAACGCCCGCCAACTGGCTTCCGACCATTGCTACGTAGTAGTCAAATTCCGCAGCGGCGATGTTGCGCTCGATGCCCGCAGGCTCGAGGGCCAGGAGAAAGGCGTCTGCGCCTGAGCCGTCGGTATGCAAGAGGAAATGGTGTGCGAGCGAAAGAATCAATGTACTGACGGCCGAGGCGTCGTCACTCGTCGCCCTCCGGATGTGCAGGGCTTGGTCAGTAGACGTGGTGTTCATCAGGGAAGGTCCGTGGATGGCCGACGGTAGCCGGTGGCGAGCCGCGTGCTGCGGCCCCGAAGCGGAAATCGCACCCAACGTCAGACCTTGAGCGCCCCTCTGAATCCACGGGCGGCGTAGTACGACTGCGCCCCGTTGTGATAGACGAAGACACTGTCGTAGCGCCGGTCGCAAAAGAGCGCTCCGCCGAGCCTTCTGACCTCAGGGGGTGTCGCCACCCAGCTGGAGGTCTTGATGTCGAACTCGCCGACCTCCTGAAGCCGGCGGTACTGCGCCTGCGTCAACAGCGAGATGCCCATCGCCTTGGCCATGTCGATGACGTTGCCCTCGGGCTTGTTCTCCTTGCGCGAACGCAGGGCCTCCGCGTCGTAGCAGAGGCTTCTGCGGCCCTGCGGACTTTCAGCGGCGCAATCGCAGAAAAGGAAGGCGCCGCCGTCATCCACCGCGCCGATGACATCGGGCTCCCCGCCGGTTCGCTCCATCTCGTGGAGCGACCTGAGCTTGTCGGGGCGGCCTTGCAGGCGACCCTGCACCGCGGCCCAGTCGACCGCTGGATGTCGATGCATGTTCTGGGCGAATCGCAGCTTCAGTACATCGACGAAGCCTTCGAGTTGTTCCACCTTCATGTCACGTTCCCCTGCTGAAGGCACTACTTCCGGTTCAAGGCCAGCCGCCTCTGCGCGGCCTGGAAGACGGGCCCTCGCGCGAGCTGCAGCGCCTGGCCGCGCTGCGCGCTATCCGGCGATACCGCGGAGGTCACGGCGACGACCAAGCCAAGCGGCGAGTGAACCCAGATGAGCTGGCCAGCGTAGCCGCTGGCGAAGTAAGTCGAGCCGGAAGCCGTCCACCAGAAAAGCCCGTAGGGCAAGCCAACGGGCGGCCCGCCGGAACTTTGAGGTTTGACCATTTGCGCCACGAACCCGACTGGAAGCACCGGCTGGCCCGCCCATCGGCCATCCTGCAGCATCAGATAGCCCAACTTTGCCATGTCCATGGTCCTCATCCACGCGATGCCACGAGGGTATGCAGGTTCCCGCATCGCAAGAGGCGCCACGAGCTGGTCGCGCACCAGGTCGGCGATGGGGCGCCCAGTGACTCGTTCAAGGATGGCCTGAACCATCGTGGGCCCGCTGTTGTCATAGGCGAACCGTTGGCCTGGTTCTGCTCGAATTGGCCTCGCCCAAGCTGCAGCTGGAGCGAGGGACGCGGCAGTTCCGGTGCTGTCGTTCACCTCGAACCCGGTTGTCATGGCGAGCAGGTGCCTGAGCGTGATGGCCTGCGCACGGGGGTCCGGATTGAGCGGTCGCCACTCGGGCATGAGGTCGACGACCGGCAGTTCCAGAGAGGCGAGTTGCTTTCTCTGCAAGGCAGTACCCACCAGGAGGGCCAAGCCGCTCTTGGTGACCGACTGGGTGTTTCGCAAGGCGTCCGGGTTGCCATCGCGGTAGTACTCGTACACCGTGCGGCCTTGGAGGACAACCACCACGCTCTGAACATCGCCCAGGTCCTTGGCGATACCTTTGTCGACGCTCTCGAAGGCGGCGACGTCGACGCGCTGCTCTTCGTGTGTCGACGTTCGCCAAGGAGGCATCCCCTCGGCAAATGAGGTGGTCGCAACCATCAAACAAAGCCAGACGATGACTTTCCGCAACTTAGCCCCCGTGTTGTTTGTGAGCGGCAGCCTATCGCCGGGCCCTTGGCTGCATTTTGCCCGCGCAGCGCAAGGCGACAAATGGCGACAGGGCGCGCACCGGAAACGCCAGTGCCAACCTCACAGATCCCCGCAGAAGACCTCTCGGTTCAGATCCGCAGGGCTCGTTCGGACGACCAGCGCATGGGGCGAACTGGTCAGCTGAGACAGCGTTGCGGGCGCCGTATTGGTCAGGCGAAAGGGCCCGCTGGCAGGGGACAGCGACGTAGGGTTGTTGATCTCGGTCACCAGAACGACCTTGTTCAATGCGTACTTTGGGTTTGGCGCAAGGTTTCCACATCGGCCTTCAAACACAGCCATATACAACTGCACAGGCGCAGTAGTCGCAACGCTGAGGCCTGAGACTTCGATCGTCACCACGGTGGCATCCGCCTGCGGGCGCAGGAATGCCTTGCCAACTTGACCCGCGTTCATCCTCGTTGCCGAAAGCTGTACTGTCTTCGTGCTCGCCTCGGCCGCACGGTTGCTTGTCGTGCATCCCCAC
This sequence comes from Variovorax sp. P2_H12, assembly GCF_056403395.1. Lineage (NCBI taxonomy): Bacteria > Pseudomonadati > Pseudomonadota > Betaproteobacteria > Burkholderiales > Comamonadaceae > Variovorax > Variovorax sp. P2_H12. Next base: position 30,193 of record NZ_JBFUFO010000026.1, read on the forward strand.
ATCAATTGAAGCCCTGCGATCGTCGTGACCATCAGAATGGATCTCAGCGCTTGACCTTGCATGCGGGCGTGCTTGTGCATCTGACGCCCTTCGATGTATCGCTCCATGGGCCACCTCGCTCAAAAACGGGTTTGGCTCAATATAGGCGAGGGGCCAACGTTTTCATAGCACACGTCGGCATCACAGTCGGAGAAGAACCAAACCTGTCGGTGCAGCGCCTCGTCGTGGACGCCTGTCGTCGGGCCTCAGGGCGGCGGTAGCGGGCGCGACCACAGCCAGGCCAGCACCGTGGCCATGCAGCCGATGGCCAGCGCGGCGAGCCACGGCTTGTGGGCCGTCAGCGACACGATCACGGCGCAGATCGCCATGGTGGCGGTGGCGCTCCATTTGGCGCTGCGGCTCACGCAGCGGCCGTTCTGCCAGTTGCGCAGCAGGGAACCGAACAGGCGGTGATCGAGCAGCCAGCCGTGCAGCCGCGGCGAGCTGCGCGCCGCCGCCCAGGCGGCCAGGAGGATGAACACCGTCGTCGGCATTCCGGGCAGGACCACGCCGATCAGCCCGAGGATCAGGCACAGCACGGCGAAGGCGTACAGCAGGCCGCGCACGAGTGGCGAAGACCGTTCGGGGCCGGGGTTCAACGTCGCCACCTCGGCGCGATCGCGCCATCGGCGGCCCGCTTCAGGCTGTCTTGCAATGCGCGCCACTGGAGAGTCATAGGGGGCTATTCTGGCCGCTTGGCGGCCGGGCGGCGGCAGCAGCACAAAGCGCATCTGAAAACTCGCATTCCTTCGTTGGCCCGCGCGCGCAGCGTCCTCAGAATCGGCTGCATCGATTTCCTTCCGATGCAGCCACCATGTCCCTTCGAACTCCCGACTCCCCGGCGCTGCCTGCCCAGGCGGCGTTGCGCATCGTCGCGCTGACGGCATCGGCCTGGCGCGTGGCGCCGGCGTCGCCGCGCGAGGTCGCTCGCCGCGCGCCGTACGGCTACGTGCCGAGGCGAGTCATCCGCCGGCTTCGAGCCGTCGCGGCCTCGGGTCAGGCGAGGCCGGGCGTGTTCGCGCACTCATGGTGAGAGAAAGAAGTCCTCGCCTCATTCATTCAGGGGATGTGCGAGGGCCGCGAAAGATCTAAGGTGCTGTCGTGAAACCGTCATCGGCACGGCAGTGAAAGCTACCCCATGAGCGATCCGGTCGATTCCGTCATTCGTCCGGCGGGCGCGGGTTGCGTACGTTTCTGGTGCGCTCGGGCGGTTGTTCGGGGGAGATGCCCATCGAGGCCACAGGCTCGGCGGCGCCAAGGTCGCGCCGCCTCCGTGCGCGCCGAGGATGGGCTTGCTCCCGTCGAACGCGACATCCACAATCCCATAGTGGAAAAACTGTGGACTCTGGACCGGTTCCAAGTCGACCTCGAGCGTGTCGTGCGCGCCATCTTGGTCGTCGATGTCGTCGAATCGGTCCGGTTGATCCAGGAAGACGAGGGGGGCGCGATCCAGCGCTGGCGAACGTATGCGGCGGAAGCCGCCGATCGGATCGCGCCGGCTTTCGGAGGGCGTCTGGTCAAGAGTCTGGGCGACGGCCTGATGATCGAGTTTCCCTCCGCGCCCAGCGCCGTCCAGGCGGCGTTGGCGCTTCAACAGCTCAGCCTGGCTTCGAATGCCGGCCTTGCGGACAATCGCAAGATGAGGGTGCGCATCGGCGTGCACGTCAGTCCGCTGATCGCCGATGCACGCGACATCTACGGGCACGGCGTCAACCTGACCGCCCGCCTTGCGACACTGGCCGGTCCGGACGAGATCGTGGTGTCGGCCGAGGTGCGCGACCAGTTGGTTCCAGGGGTCGATGCGGACGTCGAAGACCTTGGGGAGTGCTATCTCAAACATGTGACACACCCCGTTCGCGCCTTTCGGGTCGGTGCCCCGGGCGAGCATCTGATCGAGCTCGATGCGCCGGAGGGTGATCTGAAGGCCACGGTGGCCGTGATTCCGTTCGTCGTGCGCGGCGCGACGGCGGGACAGTCGGTTCTCGGGCAGGCGTTGGCGGACGACGTGATCACGGCGTTGTCCCGCTCGCAGGAGATCAATGTGGTGTCGCGGCTGTCGACGATCTCGCTGGGGGGGCGCAAGATGAAGCTGGAGACCCTGGCGCACCACCTGAATGCCGACTACCTGGTCTCGGGCACAGTGTCTATCAGCGGCGATCTGCTGAGACTCAGAACGGAACTGGCCGAGGTGAAATCGCGGAAAGTCGTCTGGTCGAAGACGTTGAGAGGCGCGGTCAAGGGCGTCATCGCCGGCAAGGACGAGCTCGCCGACCGGTTGGTGAGCGAGATCTGCGGCGCATTGATGACGCATGAACTGCGGCGTGCTGCCGGCAACGCCTTGGCGACGCTTGAGAGCCGCACGCTGCTTCTGGCCAGTATCACCCTCATGCATCGGATCTCGCCCTGGGCGGCTCTGCGGGCGAATCTGATGCTCGAGGCGCTGATCGAGCGGTCGCCGCGCCTGGCGCCTCCGTACGCCTGGCTGGCCAAGTCGTACGTGCTGCGGGTGACCCAGGGGTGGTCCGACGATGTGCATGCGGACGGAAGGCGTGCCTTGGAGAACACACGTCGCGCGCTGGATCGGGATCCGACGCTCTCGCTGGCGATGACCGTGGAGGGTCAGGTCAACACTTACATCCTGAAGAACCTCGATGTGGCGCACGATCGCTACGAGGCGGCGTTGCGCGAGAACCCCAACGACTCCCTCGCCTGGCTGCTCAAGGGCACGCTGCATGCGTTCCGCGACGAGGGCAAGGAAGCCGTGCGCCACACCCGACAGGCGCTGAGGCTGTCGCCTCTCGATCCGCTGAAGTACTACTTCGACTCACTGGCTGCGACGGCCGCCTTGGCGGCCGGCCAGTATCCGAGGGCCGTGAGCCTTGCGGAAGCATCGCTGCGTCTGAACCGGGCACATACGTCGACCCTGCGCGCGCTGATTACCGCGCTGTGGGAGCTGGGTCGCGAAGAAGAAGCACGGCAGAGGGCTCGCGATCTGCTGAACATCGATCCGGATTTCAAGGTTTCCCATTTCTTGGAGCGGTCTCCGGCAGCGCCGTTCCAGCTGGGCCGGGTCGTCGCCCGCGCCTTGCACAGCGCCGGAATTCCACAATAAGGAGAATTCGAAATGAGCTATCTCGAAGGCGTGGAAGGGGTCGAGGGCGTCGAAGGCGTCGAGGGAGTGGAAGGAGTGGAAGGAGTCGAGGGCGTCGGCGCTTCTGCCCGATCGCCGGTCTCGTCGTTGATCGCGCACCGCGAGGGCATCGTCGGGTATTGGCTCACGCCGGCCAATCCGCCTGGGACCGCATGGAACAGCGCGCCACTCGATCCTGGCGCCTCCGGGTCCATGCGGGGCCCCCTTGAGCGATGGGATCCACGCATCCGGCGCTTCCTGTTCGAGTTCGAGTTGCTTTCGTCGCTCTACTTTGTATTCGAGGCGCCGAAAGTCGGCACGGTTGCGCAGCCACAAGCCACGCTGTACAGCATGCATCAAACCAACGGCGCTGTATCGAGCACCAGCGCGCCCACGGGCAACTGGACGCCATTCGTGACGATGATCCGACCTGACGAACCCACGCTGCTCCAACAACTCGACTTCCTCAACGGATACTCGGACCTGCGGGCCGACCGCGCGCGCGAGATCGTCGCCCAGATGTCGCCCCAGTACGCTTTCTGGAGCTCTGTCGTTCCGATCTACCCGGATCGGCACCGGTACACGTTGGAACTCATCGGGATGGTGCTGCGGCTCGCTAAGTACGCCGAAATGCAATTCAAGAACGCGCTGTGTGTGCGTCGCCCCGACGAATATTCGCCCCAGATACAGCCGATCCTCCAGACGCCGCCCCACGGGTCACTGCCGAGCGGCCATTCCACGGAGGCGCATGCCGTTGCACGTGTGCTGTCCAGGCTAATCTTGAATGCGGCCGGTTCGACGGTCGCAAGTCTTCTGCTGCTGCATCAGCAACTGATGCGGCAGGCTGCCCGCATCGCCATCAATCGAACCGTGGCAGGCCTGCACTATCCGGTTGATAGCATGGCCGGCCAGGCGCTGGGTCTGGCGGTCGGCGACTACTTCGTCGCGCGGGCGACGGGTGGAGGCCAGGTGGATTCCTGGAAGTTCGACGGCACCGCCTACCCGGGCAACCGGGATTTCACGGGCGGGGAAATCTACGACGTGAACACGGATGACCGCACCATTCCGGCAGAGGGCTACCTGGCGAAGGGCGCTCAATGCACCGTCGACGCGGCGCCGGAACTGAAATGGCTCTGGGATCTGGCAGTTCTCGAGTGGGCTTGACGCGAGGCGATCATGGATCCACAAAAACGCTCCGATGGCGCCGCGTCTCCGGCGCCGGCGCACCCCTATCTGGACTGGGCGATTGCCACGAACTTCGCTTTCCTGCGGCCCGGGGACTGGATACCGCTCCTCGTGGAAGTCAACCCGTTGGTCACGCGGAGTCGATTCGTCGGCCTCGAATGGCTTCTCGACGCGCATCGGGATGACGTCCGCATCGCCAGGCTGTTCACCGAGTCGCTGCCAACGGAACTGGAGTTGGCGGGACTCAATCACTATGTGATCCTGATCCGGCGCACAGGGGCTGCCCGGCTCGCGTCCGACGAGGGTTGGAAGCAGACGATCCGCATGGCCGAAATGGGCCCGCCCATCCCCCCAGGCGTTCCGGTCGACGGTCCCTCGCCCGGTGCGCCCGCGAGCACCACGCCCGACCCGACGCTTGCCGGTGAACGCGTTCTCATCGCAGTGATCGACGAAGGCGTCGCCTTCGCTCATCCGCGCTTCCGCACCGCTGTCGGGATGGGGTCTTCGACGCGAATCAGGTACGTGTGGCAGCAGGATGTCGCGGCGCCCTCCGACGAACTCACGGGGGGGGACATTGACTTGGCCGTCAGCGGCGCGAACAAGCTCGATGGGGGCGACGAAGGCGTCTATCGCGCCATCGGCGACCTGAAGATGGATGTCGACGGGTACAAGCCGTTGGCACACCGTCGCTCGCACGGTACGAACGTGCTGGACCTCGCGGCCGGGTTCGAACCGACGAATCCCGCTGGAACGAAAAGACCGATCATCGTCGTCGGCATGCCTGAAGAGGCTGTGGGAGACCCTGCATCGTCGACGTTGGTGCCTCATGCTTACTGGGGCCTGCTATACATCTTCTGGCGCGCCCTTTTGATGCGCAAGGATGGCGAGGAACTGCCGATTGTTGTCAACATCAGCTATGGACCGCACGAGGGGCCACATGACGGCAGCACGATGTTCGAGCGGTTCATGGACAGTCTCGTTCAGCTCACGCCCAGTTTGGGAATTCCGATGCAGATCGTCCTGGCCGCCGGCAACTATCGCCAGGCGCGCGCTCACGCGAGTTTCAGGGTACCGCCAGCGCAGGCACGGAGGCTTGAGTGGCGTTTGCAGCCGTGCACCCTGACGCCAAGCAACATGGAAATCTGGTTGCCATCGATTGCGGGCGCCGCTGTCGAGGTCACGCTGACTGTGCCGGACGGGCGTCAATTCAAGGTTTCTCCCACGGCGTTGTCGGATGGCGATGGAACGATCCTGGCGCGGTACACCTATTTCCCACAGCGCACCCTCATCACGCTGTTTGCTTCGCCGACTGCCGTTGATCCCTGGGTTGTCCCGCCCTATCTGACAGTTCCTTCCGGGCGGTGGTCAGTCACAATTAAGAACATCTCGCAGATGCCGCTGGACATCGAAGCATGGATCAAGCGCAGCGACACGCCCGGTGCCCGCCGGGCAAAGGGGCGGCAATCCTATTTCGATGACCCGCGCTACAGGCGATTCGACGACAACGGTCGGCCAACCGAATTCGATGACCCCGCCACGACAAGTTACGTCAAGCGCCAGGGCACGCTGAGCGGCATCGCGACCGGAACCCGCACTTTCGTAATCGGCGCCTATCAGCGGGAGGCCACCCCGTGCACCTGGATGCCTGCGATCTACTCGTCGGAGGCTTCTGTCACCATGAGAGCACCCGACTGGCTAGCGCCTGGCGACGATTCGACAGCCTGCCCAGGGACGTTGAGCGCCGGATCGCGCAGTGGCTCCCGCATCGCAATGCGCGGAACCAGTGCGGCCGCGCCACAAGCTGCGCGCTACTACGCGGATCAGGCAGGCAAGCCGCCGCCAATTCCTCCACCCGGTGCTCTTGAGCCCGTGTCGAATCGTGTGCCGACGGCCGACAAGGCATGGGTCGCTGGCGCCGGGTTGATGGACTTGCAGCCTCCGCTCGATCGCAACTGGGGCAACAACCGGCCCTGACGAAGCGATTTTTCCAGGACTCAGTCTACGAAGCGATCTCGCTCATGAGGACCTTGTTCAAGCTGATTGCGATGGGCGCCGCGCTGGCCGTGAGTTGCGCCGCCCATGCGCAAGTTTTGCGCTGGGCCAGTCAAGGCGATCTGCAGACCCTCGATCCGCACTCCCAGAACGAACTGTTTACCAACTCGATCAATGGGCAGGTCTACGAGACGCTCGTCGCCCGCGACAAGAACCTGAAGATCGTCCCCGCATTGGCGACCGGTTGGCAGCAAATCAGTCCGACGCTATGGCGTATGGCCTTGCGCCCCGACGTGAGATTTCATGGCGGCCAGACCTTCTCGGCCGACGATGTCGTGTTCTCTGTCGAGCGCGCGAGGGACAAGGCATCGGGCATCCGCGTGTATGCCGCAGCGCTGGGCGAGGTGCGCAAGATCGACCCCCTGACCGTGGAGTTTTCGCTGCCTCAGTTCAATCCGATCTTCCTCGAGCATGCCGCCCTGGTACAGATCATGAGCAAGGCGTGGTGCGAGGAACACGTTGCCACCAGAACTCAGGACTTCAAGAGCGGCGAGACGAAATACACCACGCTGAACGCCAACGGGACCGGCCCCTACATCGTCGTTTCGCGGCAACCGGACGTGAAGACCACCTTCAAGCGAAACCCGAGCTGGTGGGGAAAGTTCGAAGGCAATGTGCAGGAGGTGATCTATACGCCGGTGAAGAGCGATCCGACGCGAACGGCCGCGCTGCTCTCGGGCGAGATGGACCTGCTGCTCGATCCGCCGCCGCAGGACACCGAACGGCTTCGCACCGCCAGCGGCGTGAAGGTCGTGGACGGGGTCGAGAACCGCGTCATCTTCATCGGCATGGACCAGGGGCGAGACGAGCTTCGCTACAGCTCCGTCAAGGGCCGCAACCCCTTCAAGGACGTGCGCGTGCGCAGGGCGCTCTATCACGCGGTGGACATCGAGACCTTGCGCACCGCCATCATGCGTGGCCAGGCACGGCCCACGGGCGCGATGTCGCCGTCGCCGCTGGGTATCTACAACGACCCGGAGCTGGAACGGCGTCTGCCCTTCGATTTGACGCGAGCGCGTGCCTTGATGGAGGAGGCTGGCTACCCCAAGGGCTTCGAGGTCACGCTGGATTGCCCGAACAATCGCTACATCAACGACGAACGGATCTGCATCGCGTTGTCAGGCATGTGGGCACAGATCGGAGTCAAGGTCAAGGTCGTCGCGCAGCCGAGGGTGCAGTACTTTGCCAAGGCCGAGAAACTGGACGTGTCGATGTACATGCTGGGCTGGGGTGGCGCGATCTCCGATGCCGAGGTCACGTTGACGCCCCTGCTGCGCTCACGCGGCGAGAACGGCGTCGGTTACTACAACTGGGGAGACTACAGGAATCCGAGACTCGACGAACTGGCGGCCGCATCGTCGGCCGAGCCGGATCCCCTCAAGCGCGAGCAGTTGATCAAGGAAGCCTTTCGCGAGCACAACGAACAGGTGCACCACATCCCTTTGCATCGTCAGGTGATTCCCTGGGCCATGCGCAGCAACGTCGAGGCCGTCCACCGGGCGGACAACTGGCTCGAATGGCGGTGGATCAGCATCCGTTGAGAAGTCGCAACCTGGCCGGCCCACTTGGCACCAGGATGTGCGGTAATCTGCGGGAGCATCGATGGGGAACAAGTGATGTCAAGCGATTGGAAGCGCCGCGCCAGGCTGTTCGTCCAGCGCCTCTGGCAGCCGACCAGCGCGTGCATGACCTGCATGCCGGGGAGCTGGGGCAATCTCCTGAGCCTTGCCCACTGGACGGTGGCACTGCAGACAGGCCTGGCCACTGGCATCCTTGCCGTGCTCCTGACCTTCACCCCGGCGGCCAGGCTCTTCTCGAACCGTTTCGGCAATGCCCTCGTCGTCGGCGTCTTGACGATGCTGGGCGACGCCTACTCGCACGCGAATCACTATGACATCCCCTTTGCCGAGGCCATCGTGACGGGGGTGGTGTCGGGCCTGCTGACGCTGGCCGGCTCCTACCTCTTCGAAGACCGCGCCCGCCGCATCCGGGCGGCATGGGCGAGGGTGTTCGGATAGCCCACGCCGGCGGTCGGCCCGCAGGCAGCCGCCATCCGGCCGCCTCGCGGAACTGCTCTGTCAGTCGGCCTTGATGTGCTTCTCGCGTATCACCTTGGTCCAACGTGCCGAGTCGCTCTTCACGATCTCCGCAAAGGCGTCGGGCGTCGTTCCGGTGAGGTTGATGCCGTATTCCGCCATGCGCTTCTTCAATTCAGGATCGGCCAGCACCTTGTTCAGGTCGACCGAAAACTTGTCGGTGACCTCGCGGGGCGTCTTGGCGGGCAGCAGCATGCCGTACCAGCCGATGCTCTCCAGTCCCAGGTTGCGGAAACCGCTCTCGACGAAAGTCGGCGTATCGGGCAGTTGCTGCGTGCGCACCGGGCCGGTGACCGCCACCGGGAGCAGTTTTCCACTGTTGGCGAACGGCCTGGCGCCCGGGACCGACACGATGACCGCCGACACCTGGCCGCTCAACAGGTCGTTGATGGCGGGCATTTCCCCCTTGTAGGGGACGTGCAGGAGGTCCACATTGGCCGCATCCTTGAGGATTTCCATGTAGAGATGGCCGGCCGACCCCGTGCCGAAGGAGCCGTACGAATAGTGTCCCGGCTTGGCGCGCGCCAGGGCGAGGAATTCGTTCAGGGTCTTGGCGGGTACCGACGGACTCACGGCGAGGGTCACGGGCATCGTGGCCACTTGCGACACCGGGCTCAGGTCCTTGATGGGATCGTAGGAGGCCTTGCCGTACAACGCCGGCGCCTGCACCAGCGCAGTGACGGTCAGCAGCGCCGTGTAGCCGTCCGGTTCGGCCCGGGTCACCGCCTCGGCCGCCACGATGCCCGACGCGCCCGTCTTGTTCTCGACGATCACCGGTTGTTGCCAGAGCTTGCCGAGCCGCTCGGCGATCAGTCGGGCCATCACGTCCGAGGCCCCGCCGGCCGCGAAGGGAAGCACGATCTTGACCGGCTTCTGGGGAAAGCTGCCTGGCTGCGCCGGCGCCGTGCAGGCCCACAGGCCAAGGGCACCGGCGGCCAGAACCCGGGCGAACCGGCGGCATGCGTTGCGAAGTTTCATGGGAGTCTCCTTAGTTATGAATTGCTCGGAAAGTCACGGCCGGGGAGGCAGCCAGGCCGAGGGAACGGACACGGGAAAATCCAGCAGCATCTGGGCGAAGCTCTTGCCCAGCGGGTCGGAGCGCAGGCTGGCCGAACCGCCGCCGCCCAGGGCCTGGTGCAGCACGAAGTTCAGCGCGTGCAGGCCGGGCGCCTCGAAGCGCTCCACGGCACCCAGGACCAGGTGCGCGAACCACTCGCGCACGGTGTGCGGATTCAGCTGCTCGCGCAGCAGCGGCAGGAACCGCGGGTCGCGAGCGATCACGCCGATGTTCTCGTCGTCGCCCTTGTCGCCGCTGCGGGCCCAGGCAATGGCCACCAGCGGCACCTCGGTGCGGGGGCCGGCCGGCAGTTCCGCCGGAGAGACAGGGGGAAGCGCCGGGGCGGCATGCTGGGGCCCCTCCAGCGCCGCGCAGCCCAGGCTTTCCTCGCGCTCGCCCATCCGCACCGTCAACGCCACCTCGCGCTTGGGCGCCAGGAAGGAAAACACCTTGACCACCTGGTGGATGTCGGCCACGCCGAACAGCGTGGCGCGCGTCCCGGCGGCCATGGAGGTGCCGGTGGAGGCGCATTCGCGCTGCAGGAAACGCAGGGCCCGCGCTTCGGGGTGGCGCGCGGCCACGCGCAGCATCACCTCGCGGGTCGGCACCGGCCGGGCGTTGGGACCGTACAGCGACTCGCAGCCGATCAGCTCGACGCTGGTCTCGGTGTAGTCGCCGAAACCCTTGTCGGCCATCATGCGGCGCGTGCGCGCCAGCAAGGCGTCGGCCGTCCGGCGCGCCTTGGCCGGCGCGTCGATGCCCCGAATGACCAGCGCCAGTGCGATCTGGTGTCCGCCGAGCCAGGTCCCGTTGCATTTGTAGTCGCGGCCCGGCGCACGGCCGCGCGCGCCGCTGACGCGCACATGGTCCGGATCCAGGGCTTCGGTGCGCACCTGGCGGAAGTCGCAGGTCACGTCCGGCATCAGGTAGGCCCCGGGGTCGCCCACTTCGTACAGGACTTGCTCGGCCACGGCGGCCGGGTGAATCAAGCCGCCGCTGCCCTCGGGCTTGGACAGCACGAAGCTGCCGTCGTCCGCGCAGTCGATCACCGGATAGCCGATGCAGTCCCAGTCCGGAACCTGCTCCCAGTCCGTGAACAGGCCGCCGGTGGCCTGGGCGCCGCATTCGACCACATGGCCGGCGAGGGTGGCGCTGGCCAGGCGGTCCCAGTCGGACCAGCTCCAGCCGAACTCATGCACCAGCGGCCCCACGACCACCGCGCTGTCCACGCAACGGCCGGTGATCACGATGTCGGCCCCCCAGGCCAGTGCGCGCGCAATGCCCTGGGCGCCGACGTAGGCGTTGGCGGACATCAGCTCGGCGGGCGGCGGCTCGCCGGTGTGCATGTCGGTCAGGCCGCCTTCGCGCCAGCCCGGCATGGCGTGCAGGACGTCGTCGCCGACCACCACCGCCACCTTGGGCGTGAGGCCCTGCTTTTGCGCCACGGCCAGCAGCGCGTCGCAGCAGGCCTGCGGATTCAGGCCGCCCGCGTTGGCGACCACCCGCACGCCCAGGCGGAGTATCTCGGCCAGGTGCGGCGCCATGGCCTCGTGCACGAAGTCGGTGGCGTAGCCTCGCGTGGCGTCTTTCGTCCGCGCCCGCGACATGATGGACATGGTGGTCTCGGCCAGGTAGTCGTAGACCAGGTACTGCAGGCCCGGCACCTTGAGCAATTGGGGCGTGGCGGTCGCCGAATCGCCCCAGAAGCCCGAGGCACCGCCGATCCGCACGTGGTTGCGCTTGTCGTTCATTTCGCTTCCTCCAGCGTCAGTGCGACCACCTGCGAGAGCTTGGCGCCGGCGCGGGCCTGGCTGCCGACCTGGACCGTCAGCTCGGTGATGCGACCCGCGAAAGGCGCGGTCAGCGTGTGTTCCATCTTCATGGCCTCCAGCACCACCAGCGTCTGGCCGGCCTCCACCACGTCGCCCACGGCCACACTGACGGCGGCCACGCGCGCGGTCAGCGGGGCGACCACCGCGCCGCTGCCCCCGGCCTGGCTGCGTGCCCGGCGCGGGTCCGGCCGCTTGAAGCACCAGGCCCGTCCCTGGCTGAACAGATGGACGCTGTCGCCGTCGAGGGCATACACCAGCGCTAGCACCTGGCCCTGGCATTCGAGCCACCAACGGCCGTCCGCCTCGGCGCGCAGCAGCGACACTTGCAGCAGCGCCGGATCGCCGGGCGACTCGGATCCGATCCGCCTCACGCTGGCCTGCACGCTGCCGCCGAGGGCCAGGAGTTCCACCTGCCAGCGATGGTCGCCCAGGCTCAGCGCGACGTTGTTGAGCGCGCGGCTCAGTTGGCTGCTCCCGCTCGCCGGCCAGCCTGCCGTGGCGAGTGCGGCCGCTGCGACGGTGAACGCCTCGGGTTCGCGCTGGCGCAGCGCCTCGCCCATGTGCTGCGCGACGAAGCCGGTGTGAACCTCGCCCTGCACGAAGGACGGATGGGCCAGGCAGTCGGCCAGGAAACCCTGGTTGCTGGCCGTGCCCAGCAGCACGCAGTCCTGCGTCGCCGACAGCAGCTTGCGACGCGCTTCTTCACGCGTGCGGCCGTGCGCCACGAGCTTGGCGACCATGGAGTCGTAGTGCGGCGACACCGCGCCGCCTTCGACCAGGCCGTGGTCCACCCGGACCTCGCGGCCGGGCGCGGGCGGCCGCCATCGCAGCACCGGGCCCCCTTGGGGCAGGAAGCCGGCGGCCACGTCTTCGGCGGTCAGCCGCACTTCGATGGCGTGGCCCTGGAAGACGACCTCCTCCTGCTTCAGCGGCAGAGGCTCGCCCGCAGCCACCCGCAGTTGCCACTCCACCAGGTCCAGGCCCGTGATGGCTTCGGTGACCGCGTGCTCCACCTGCAGGCGGGTGTTCATCTCCATGAAATAGAACTCGCCCGAGCGGTCGAGCAGGAATTCCATGGTGCCCGCCCCCACGTAGCCGATCGCCTGCGCCGCCTTGACGGCCGCCTGTCCCATGCGCGCACGCAGGGCTGGGGTGACGGCGGGGGAGGGGGCTTCCTCGATCAGTTTCTGGTGTCTGCGCTGCACCGAGCAATCGCGTTCGCCGAGATGGATGACCTGGCCGTGCGCATCGGCGAAGACCTGGATCTCGATGTGCCGCGGCTCCATCACCGCGCGCTCCAGGATCAGCTCGCTGGAGCCGAAGGCGCTCTGGGCTTCGGAGCGCGCGCTGGCCAGCGCCGCGGGCAGTGCGGCCGCGTCGTGCACCAGCCGCATGCCGCGTCCGCCGCCGCCGGCCGTGGCCTTGGCCATCACCGGAAAACCGATCTTCCCGGCGGCCGCGAGCAAGGTGGCGTCGTCCTGGTCGCGGCCCTGATAGCCGGGCACGCACGGCATGCCGGCGTCCAGCATGAGTCGCTTGGCCTCGGCCTTGTTGCCCATCGCCCGGATGGCATGCGCCGACGGGCCCACGAAGACCATGCCGGCGCGGTTCACGGCTTCGGCGAAGTCCTCGTTTTCGGCCAGGAAGCCGTAGCCCGGGTGGATCGCGTCCGCGCCGCCGCGCTGCGCGGCCTCGATGATCGCCTCGATGTTCAGGTAGGACGTGCGCGGCGCCGCGGCACCGACGCAGAAGGCGCTGTCGGCCTCGGTGACATGCGGGCTCCCGCGGTCGGCCTCGGAATAGATGGCGATCGTGCGCAAGCCCATGCGGCGCGCGGTGCGCATGATGCGAATCGCGATCTCGCCACGGTTGGCGATCAGCAAGGTGTGAAAGGGTCGGACCTGGGCGCTCATGCAGCAGTTCTTTCGAGTGGGAAGGCGGCGGCCGACGGGCCGTCGCCACAATGGTGGGCGGCGCGCACGGCGTCCGCATCGAAGCGCACGGTCCAGCTGGCGTCGCGTTTCTCGCGGAAGGCCAGGGTGCCTTCGGCGCCCTCGCTGCGCAGGCATTGCGCGAACACGCGGGCCGCGTCGTCCAGCAAGGCCGTCACCGGTTCGTGCGAGGCGGCGCGCGCGACCAGGGGCTTGAACGCACGGTTGGCGCCCGGCGCGCAGCGACCGATGCGGGTCAGCCATTGGGCTTCCAGGGCGTCCAGCGCAGCGCCGTCTTCCGCCAGCGCATCGACCAGGCCCAGCGCCAGTGCCTGCGCGCCGCTCACGCGCTCGCCGCTCAGTCCCAGTCGGCGCGTGCGCGCCGCACCCAGTCGGGCGACGACGAAGGGCGCGATCTGCGCGGCGATCACGCCCAAGGTGGTCTCCGACAGTGCGAAGCGGGCGTCGCCGGTGGCCAGCACCAGGTCGGCCGCGCAGGCCAGGCCGAAGCCGCCGCCCATGGCCGCGCCTTCGACGACCGCCAGCACCGGCACCGGCAGCTCGGTCAGCTGCTGCATGAAATGGCCGAACTGGCGATTGCGGGTGGCGATCGGGTCGCTGCCGTCGTCGTCGCCCTTGGCGTTCAGCACTTCGCGAAAGCCGCCGATGTTGCCGCCGGCACAGAACATGCTGCCGGCGCCGCGCAGCACCAGGGCGCGCACCTCGGTGTCCTGCGCCGCCAGCGTGAGGGTCGCCGCCAGTTCGGCCACCAGCGCGGGGCCCAGCGCATTGCGGCTGGCCGGCTGGTTCAGGGTGACGAACAGCACGCCGTGCAATCGGCGCACGACCAGGGTGTGGAAGCCACTGAGTTGTTCCATGATGGGGAGGTCTTTCCGGCTCAGCGCTTGCCCATCAGACCCATCTGCTTGGCGATGACCTGCATCATCACTTCGTCGGCGCCTCCGCCGATGGAACCCAGGCGGAAGTCCCGGTAGGCACGCGACACCGGGTTGTCCCAGGTGTAGCCCATGCCGCCCTGGAACTGCATGCACCACTCGGCGATTTCGCGCGACAGCCGGCCGGCCTTGAGCTTGGCCATGGATGCCAGCTCGACCACGTCGCCGCCGTTGATGTAGGTCTGCGTGGCCATGTAGACCAGGCCTCGCAGGGCTTCCAGCTCGGTCTTGAGTTCGGCCAGCTTGAACTGGATGAACTGGTTGTCCAAGAGCGGGCGGCCGAACGCGACGCGCTGCCGCAGGTAGTCGGCCGTCTCTTCGATCAGCTGCACGGCGGCCAGGCGGCGGGCCGCGGCGCCGAGGCGCTCTTCCTGGAACTGCTTCATCTGGTAGATGAAGCCCATGCCTTCTTCGCCGATGCGGTTGCGCACCGGAACGCGCACTTCGTCGAAGAAGATCTGTGCCGTGTCGGAGCACCACATGCCGAACTTCTTGATCTTCTGCACTTCCACGCCGCGAACGCGCTTGCCGCCCTCCTTGAGCGGCACGATGATCAGCGACTTGTTCTTGTGCGACGGGCCGTCCGAGGTGTTGCACAGCAGGCAGATCCAGTCGGACTGGGTGCCGTTGGTGATCCACATCTTCGCGCCGCTGATCACGTAGTCGTCGCCGTCGCGGCGCGCGCGGGTCTGGAGCGAAGCCACGTCCGAGCCCGCGCCCTGCTCGGACACGCCGATGCTGACCACCACGTCGCCGGCGATCGCCGGCGCCAGGAACTCGCGCTTGAGCGCGTCCGAGCCGAAGCTGGCCAGCGCCGGCGTGGCCATGTCGGTCTGCACGCCCACGCCCATGCTCACGCCCTGTGCGCGCACATAGCCCATGGCCTCGCCGGCCGCGACGGCGTAGCTGAAGTCCAGGCCCAGGCCGCCGTACTCGACCTCCTTGGTGATGCCCAGGAAGCCGAGCTGGCCCATCTTCTTGAACAGCTCGTGGGCCGGAAAGATCTCGGCGGCTTCCCATTCGTCCACGAAGGGATCCACTTCACTGGCCAGGAAGCGGCGGATGCTCTGCATGATGCTGCGGTGTTCTTCGGTGTACATATCTCGGTCCTTGCTGGGGATGGGGTCAGAAGCGGGCGACGCCGAACTGCATGGCGTGCGTGCGGCGCTGCTCGGCTTCGCGTGCGGTGGCCAGCACGAAGGCCAGCACCGCCCGGGTGTTGCGGGGGTCGATCATTCCGTCGTCGAGCATCAGGCCGCTGGTCACGAAGGCGCTCGACTGGGCGTCGAAGTTGGCGATGATCTCGGCCTTCTGGCGTGCCAGTGCCTCCTCGTCCACCGGCTTGCCCTTGCGTTCGGCTTGTTGGCGCGCCACGATCTCCATGGTCATCGCGGCCTGCTCGCCGCCCATGACGGCCGTCTTCGCGTTGGGCCAGCAGAAGCTGAAGCGCGGACGGAAGGATTGACCGCACATGCCGTAGTTGCCGGCGCCGAAGGACGCACCGCAATACAGGGTGATGTGCGGCACCTTCGAGTTGGACAGCGCCTGGATCATCTTGGAGCCGTGCTTGATCATGCCGGCCTCTTCGGAGGTCTTGCCGACGATGAAGCCGGTGGTGTTCTGCATGAAGACGAGCGGCGTGCCCGACTGGTTGCACAGCTGGATGAACTGGGCCGCCTTGGTCGCGCCGGCCGGGTCGATCGGGCCGTTGTTGGTGATGAAGCCGACCGCATGGCCCTCGATGCGCGCATGGGCGCACAGGGTGGACAGGCCGTAGTCGGGCTTGAAGGGCAGCCAGGCGGAGTCGTCGACGATGCGTCCGATCACCTCCCGCATGTCGATCGGCTTCTTGACGTCGAGCGGCATCACGCCGGCGAGCTCGTCGGGGTCGAGTTGAGGCGGGAGCCCGATGAGGGGCGACGCGTCGGCCGGCCAGTCGAGCGCCGCCAGGATGTCGCGCGCGATGGCGATGGCGTGCGCATCGTCCTCGCCCACGTACTCGGCCAGGCCGCTGACGCTGGCGTGCATGTCGGCGCCGCCCAGCTCCTCGTCGTTGGCGATCTCCCCGGTGGCGGCCTTGAGCAGCGGCGGGCCGGCCAGGAAGGCACGGGCGCGATTGCGCACCATGACGACATAGTCGGAAAGGCCCGGCATGTAGGCGCCGCCGGCGGTCGACGAGCCGTGCACCACGGTCACGACCGGCAGGCCTGCGGCAGACAACCGGGCCAGGTTGAAGAACAGGCTGCCGCCGCGGATGAAGCGCTCGACCCGGTAGCTGCGCAGGTTGGCGCCGGCCGATTCCACCAGGTGGATGAAGGGCAGGCGGTTCTCCAGCGCGATGTCCTGGGCCCGAAGCAGCTTCTTGCTGCCGGCGTCCACATAGGCCCCGGCGTTGATGCTGGAATCGGAGGCCGCCACCACGCAGCGCACGCCCGACACGAACCCGATGCCCACGATCTGTCCGCCGCCCGGCACCGAGGTCTCGGGGTCTTCGCCCTCGGCGCAGTAGCCGGCCATGTTGCCGAGCTCCAGGAAGGGGGCGCCGGGGTCCAGCAGCCGGCCGATGCGTTCGCGCGGCAGCAGGGCGCCGCGCTTGTCGAACAGGGCCTTGCCCTTGGCCGAGGCGTCGCGGGTGCGTTGCTCCAGTTGCTGCATGCGCTCGATCAGGGCCAGCATCCCGCTGCGCTGGCCGGCGAAGGCGGGCTGCACGGGGTCGATGCGCGATTCGATGGGTGTCATGTGTGTCGTTTCAATGGGAGGTGAGCAGCAGGGCGTCCAGGGCGACTGCGCCCTGGCCCTCGGCCTTGACCAGCAGAGGATTGACCTCCAGTTCCGCCAGCGTGTCGCCGCAGGCCATGGCGGCGCGCGAGACGGCGGCGATGGCAACGGCTGCGGCCTGCACGTCGGCGGCCGGCTTGCCGCGAAAGCCCTGCAGCAGGCGCACGGAGCGCAGCTCGCCGAGCATCTCGTGGGCCATGGCGGTGTCCACCGGCAGCAGTCGATGCGTCACGTCCTGGAACAGCTCGGTCATCACACCGCCCAGCCCCACGGTCATGCACAGGCCGAACACGGGGTCCCGGGTCACACCGATGATCAGTTCGCACACGCCTTGCTCCATCGGCTGCAGCAGCATGCCGCGCAGCTCGGCGTCGGGCGCGGCCCGCGCCACGTCGGCCAGCATCTGCTGCGCCGCCTGGCCGGTTGCGGTGGGGTCTGCCAGGTGGAGGCGAACGCCGCCGACCTCGGTCTTGTGGGCGATGTCGGGGCTCAGGATCTTCAGCGCGTGCGGGGCGCTCGTCTGTTCGGCCGCCGCTCTGGCTTCCGCGGCATCCCGCACCACGCGGGCCGCGCCCACGGGAACGCCGAACTGCGCCAGCCACTGCTTGACCTGGTGCTCGTCGCTGCGTGCCGCCAGCGGCGCAAAGGTGGCGCGGTCCTCGCGGGCACGCGCCTGCTCGAGCGCGCGCAGCGTGCCCCAATGCTCGCAGCGCGCGGCGCTTTCGGTCCAGCGCACCAGCGTGCCCAGGGCTTCGCTGGCGCGGGCCGCGTCGGCGAACACGGGAATGCCGGCGTCCTCCAGGGCCTGCCTGGTCTCCGGCTTGCCCGAGGTGGCCACCACCACGACCAGGCTGTCGGTGCGCGCGGACGCTTCGATCAGCTCGGGCGCGATGCGCTCGAACAAGGAGCCGGTGGCATAGACCAGCAGGATATCGGCCACTTCGTCGGCCAGCAGGATGTCCAGCACTTCGGTGGCGAGACGGCTGCGGCTGAACAGCTGGCCGGTCATGTCGACCGGGTTGCACACCATGGCGATGCCCGGCACGGTGGCGAGCAGCTTGCGCTGACTGGCCTCGGACAGGTTCGGCAGCTGCAGGTCTTGCGCGCTGAGCAGGTCCGCGGTCACGGCGCCCATGGCGCCGGAGATGGAGGCCACCACCACGCGTGAGCCGACGCGACGCTGGCGCAGGAAGCCCGTCAGGTAGGCCAGATCGCTCAGATGGACGGTATGGCGGGCTTGCATGACCCCGAGCTGCCGGAACGCCGCACGGTAGATCGCGCGGTTGCCGGCCAGCGCCGCGGTGTGCGACTGCGTGACCTCGGAGCCGCGGTCGCTTTCGCCGGCCTTGAGCACGATCAGCGGCTTGTGCATCTGGCGCAAGCGGGTCGTGGCCTGGATGAAGCGCTCGCCGCTCCTGATGCCTTCCAGATAGCCGGCGATGGCCTGCGTGCCGTCATCGCCGGCCAGGTAGTCGAGGTAGTCGGAAAACTCCAGGCAGGCCTCGTTGCCCGTGTTGATGAAATGCTGGAAGCGCATGTTCATCATCCAGCCGGTCACGTAGATGTCCGAGCACATGCTGCCGCTTTGCGTCACCAGGCTCACGTGCCCCTGCTTGTCGTCGGGCGGGAAGGCCCGGAACGTGGGCACGAAGGACGTGATGGCGCGCGTGCGCAGATTGGCCAGTCCCATGCAGTTGGGGCCGACGATCAGCATGCCGGTGCGCTCGGCGAACGCCACCAGGGCCTGCTGGCGCTCCACGCCCTCGCCGCCCACTTCGGCGTAGCCGGCGGCGTACACCATGGCGGCGGGGATGCCCTTGGCATGGCAGCGCTCCAGCATGGGAAGCACGTCGTCCACCGCGAGCGCCAGGACGGCCACGTCCGGCACCATGGGCAGCGATTCGACGTCGGGATAACAGGGGTAGCCGCCCAGCTCGGGGTACTTGGGGTTGATCGGAAATACCTGTCCGGCGAAGCCCAGCTTGGAGAGGTGGTCGATGGCAATGCCACCGATGCGATTGGCATCGCCGGAAGCACCGACGATGGCGATCGAGGCCGGGTTCAACACAGGTTCGAGGCGATGCGGGACGCGCGTCATGGAGGAGGGCGTGGCGTTTTTCATTGGGGGTGATTTCATTGCAGCGCGCGGGAAGTCGCAATTTGCGCGTCCCGGTTTGTCCATGATGTGGACGGATTCGTGGGTGCGAAGGGCACGCCTCCGGGGAAACCCCAGGTCGGGCGGTTGCCGCCCCCGCGTGTGGCTTGCCTCCGGCCGGATCTGCCGGGTGCTTCGCGGTCGCGATGGAGGCCCGAGGCCCGCTCAGGCGGCTTCGGCTGTCAGGCGCTGCTGCGCCTTCACTTCTTCGACGATCAGCGTCGCGATCTGGTGGCGTCGCGCCAGGGGCATGCGTGCCCGCGGCGAGACCACGGTGATGGTCGCCAGGCCTGACAACGGAACCTCGAAGGCATAGCCGGCACCGGCGACGCCGAACCCGGCAGCCAGGGTGTAGCCCAGCCGGCGACTGCGCTCGATGCCGGTCAGGATGCGCGCCGCGCTCAAGCCGTTGGCCAGGTACTCCGCTTCGTGCCTGGCGTAGTGCTGGCGGATCTCGGTATCGCTCAGGGCCGCCAGCAGCGCCAGGCTGCCGATGCCCAGCCCGAGCAGTCGGGTTTCGCCGACCAGGCCGCGCAACATCGGGTTCTCCGGCGGGACCTGTTCCAGGTGCAGGTTGTAGCTGTAGTCGCCGATGCCCACCCCCAGGAACACGCCTTCGCCGGTGCGGCGCGTCAGCCGCCGCATGGTGGGGAGGTAGGTTTGCACCAGCGGCGGGCGCGACATCGTGCGCAAGCCCAGCAGCATGGCCGCGGTGCCCAGGCGATAGGCGTGGGTCTTGGGGTCCTGCTCCGCGTAGTGCATGCGCAGCAGAAAACTGAGCATGCGGTGGATCGTGGGGCGGCTCATGCCGGTGCTCTGGATGAGCTGGCGCATCGACATGCCGTGGACGTGGTGATCGGCCAGCAAAGACAGCAGAGAGAAGGCGCGCTCGAGGCTTTGAACGCCGGTCGTGGGGGGGGTGGCGGGGCTCATGTGCGGGAAGCGTAGCGCATGAAATTGCTCACATGATGGACATTCGAAGCATTTTCGATTGGTGAAGCGCGCGCGCTGTCATGAAATCCGCCCCATTGAACTGATCAAGAGAGCGGTATGAGTGCCAATCAACTGGAGGAAGAGTTCCTGGCCTTTCTGGGGCAGGGGCGATTCATGTTGCAGCGTTCGCGGGCCAGCGGCGAATACGTGTTCTATCCGCGCGTGGCCGCGCCACGCAGCGGCCTGCGCGATCTCGAATGGGTGGAGGTGTCGGGTCGCGGCACCGTCTATTCGACGATCGTGGTGCGCACCCGGCCGCCGCAGGCGCCCTACAACGTGGCGCTGATCGACCTGGCGGAAGGGCCGCGCCTGTTGAGCCGCGTCGAAGGCCTGGCGCCGCAGGACGTGCGCATCGGCATGCCGGTGTGCGCCCGCATCAGCGAAGCCGAGGGCAGGCCGCTGCTGGTGTTCGATCCCGTCTCGGAGGCCGCATGATGCAGGACGCATTTCCGCGCGGACAGACGGCGATCGTCGCCGCTGCAACACATGGCATGGGCGAGTCGCCCGGCCTGAGCTCCATGGATCTGGCGGTGGGCGCCAGCCTCAAGGCGCTGGACCAGGTGGGGCTCACGCCGCAGGACGTCGACGGCCTGTTCATCGCCTTGCCGGACGACTTCATGTCCGGCATGGGGCTGGCCGAATACCTGGGCATCTCGCCGCGCATCACCGAGAACAACCGCACCGGCGGTTCGGCCTTCATGACGCACGCGATGTGGGCGGCCCTGGCCCTGAGCACCGGCCAGTGCGACGTGGCCTTGATCGCCTATGGCAGCAATCAGCGCAGCGCGGCCGGCGCGTTGATCAAATCGATGCGCGAAAGCCCTTACGAAACGCCCTACAAGATGCCACGCCCGGTGGGCGCCTACGCCCTGGCCGCGGCGCGCTACCAGCACGAATACGGGCTCAAGCGCGAACAGCTGGGCGAGGTGGCACTGGCCGCGCGCCGCTGGGCGCAGCTCAACCCGGACGCGTTCATGCGCGACCCGCTGAGCATGGACGACTACCTGGCCGCGCGCATGGTGACGGATCCGCTGGGTGTGCGCGACTGCTGCCTGGTCACCGACGGCGCGGCCGCCGTGGTGATGGTGCGCGCCGACCGGGCCAGGGACATGGTGCGAAAGCCGGTGTACCTGCTGGGTGCGGCCGCGGCCACCGAGCATCGCGAAATCAGCGCCATGCCCGATCTGACCCGCACCGCCGCGCGGCTGTCGGGGCGCCGCGCTTTCGCGCAGGCCGGCGTGCGGCCGCAGGACATCGACGTCGTGGAGCTCTACGACGCTTTCACCATCAACACCCTGCTGTTCCTGGAGGACCTGGGCTTCTGCGGGAAGGGCGAGGCCGGCAGCTTCGTCGAAGGTGGGCGCATCGCCCCCGGCGGTGCCCTGCCGGTCAACACCAACGGCGGCGGGCTGTCCTGCGTCCACCCGGGCATGTACGGCCTGTTCACCATGGTCGAGGCCACCGAGCAACTGATGGGACGTGCCGGCGACCGACAGGTGGTCGACGCGCAGCTGGCGTTGGCACACGGCAACGGCGGCGAGTTGTCCAGCCAGGCCACCCTGGTGCTCGGCACCCAGGACACCTTGTAGTCCGTCATCGTCAGGAGACATTCCATGGATTTGCGCTTCAGCGAGGAAGAGCAGGCGTTTCGCGAGGAGGTGAGGGCCTTCGCGCGCACCGCCTTGCCTCTGGATATCAAGAGCAAGGTGCTGTCCCATCAGCGCCTTGAACGGGACGATTTCGTGCGCTGGCACCGCACCCTGTTCGAACGCGGGTGGGGGGCGCCGGCCTGGCCCGTTGCGTTCGGCGGCACGGGGTGGAACCCCTTGCAGCGGACCCTCTTCGAGATCGAGTGCTTTCGCGCGGGTGCGCCCCGCCTGCTGCCGTTCGGGCTCGCGATGATCGGCCCGGTGCTGATCAGGTTCGCCAGCCCGCAGATGCAGGCCAGGTTCCTGCCGCGGATCCCGCCGATGCTGGACTTCTGGTGCCAGGGCTACTCCGAGCCCGGCGCGGGTTCGGACCTGGCGTCGCTCAAGACCCGCGCGGTGCGCCATGGCGGCTGTTATGTCGTCAACGGCCAGAAGACCTGGAACACCCTGGGCCACCATGCGGACTGGATGTTCTGCCTGGTCCGCACCGACCCGCAGGTGAAGGCGCAGGAGGGCATCTCGCTGCTGCTGATCGACATGAAGTCGCCCGGCATCACGGTGCGTCCCATCGTGACGCTGGACGGCGGGCGCGAGATCAACGAGGTCTGGCTGGAAAACGTCGAGGTGCCGGTGGAGAACCTGGTGGGCCAGGAAAACCAGGGCTGGACCTATGCCAAGTACCTGCTCGGACATGAGCGCACCGGCATCGCGGGGATCGGCCACTGCCACCGCGAACTGCACCTCCTCAAGCAGCTTGCCGCCGCAACGCCCTGCAAAGGCGGCTCGATGTTCGAGTCGCCGCGCATGCGCGACAAGATCGCGCGCATCGAGATGGAAGTCATGGCACTCGAAATGCTGCTGTTGCGGGTCGCTGCCGAGGACGGCGGCAAGGGGCCGGGCCCGGAAGCGTCCATCCTCAAGATCCGCGGCTCCGAGATTCAGCAGGATCTGGCCATGCTGCAGATGGAGCTCGCCGGCCCCTGCGCCTGGCCATTCGACCCGCAGTGGCTGGAGGCCGGACAGCAGCCCGGCATCGACGCGCCCGACTGGGCCGCGCCGTCGACCGCGACCTACTTCGATGCACGCAAGACCACGATCTACGGCGGGACCACCGAGGTGCAGAAGAACATCATCGCCAAGATGATCCTTGGGTTCTGAAGGGGGAATCATGGACTTTCAACGAAGTGAAGAGCAGCGCATGCTGGCCGACAGCCTGCGGCGCTACCTGGAAAGCGAATACGGCTTCGAGCAGCGTCGGCGCTCGGCCCGAGGCGGCGGCAGTTTCAGCCGCGCGACCTGGCGCGCGCTGGCGGAGCTGGGCGTGCTGGGGCTTTGCGTGGCGCCGCAGTACGGCGGGTTCGGCGAAGGCGCCGCCAGCCTGATGGTGGTGCAGCACGAACTGGGTCGCGCCCTGTTGCTGGAGCCGGTGACGCCGAGCGCCGTGATGGCCACCGCCATGCTTCAGGCCCATGGCAGCGAAGAACAGAAGGCCGAGTGGTTGACCGCCATGGCGGCCGGCGAACGCATCGTCACCCTGGCGTATCTGGAGCCGGGCCAGCGCGAGGCCGACGGCGACATCGCCACCACGGCCTCGCCCACCCCGCAGGGCTATCGCCTGAGCGGTCACAAGACCCTGGTCTGGCATGGCGAGGCGGCTGACGCAATGCTCGTGACCGCGCGTGTGGACGACGCTGGCATCGCCGTGTTTCTCGTGCCCCGGACGGCGCCGGGTGTGAGCTGCCGCGGCTATCCCACCATGGATGGCCTGCGTGCCTGCGACCTGTCGCTGCAGGAGGTGTCGCTGCCCGCCGAGTGCCGCGTGGGTGCCGTCGGCAGCGGCATGGCGGTGCTGGAATCGGGCCTCGACCATGGCATCGCCGCCCTGTGCGCCGAGGCCGGCGGTGCGATGGAGCGCCTGATCGAGCTGACCGGCGACTACCTGCGCACCCGCCAGCAGTTCGGTCGGCCGCTCGGCAGCTACCAGGCGTTGCAGCATCGCATGGCCGACATGCTGGTGCAGAAGGAACTGGCCGTCTCGATGGCGCATGTGGCGGCCCAGGCGCTGGATGAGCCGGACCCGGCCCGGCGCCGGCGGATGCTGGCGGCGGCCAAGTTCATGATGGCCAAGGCCGGCCGCTTCGTGGGGCAGCAGGCGGTGCAACTGCATGGCGGCATGGGCATGACCGACGAGCTGGCCGTGGGCGACTACTTCAAGCGCTTGACGATGCTCGATCCGCTGCTGGGCGACAGCGACAGCCAGCTGGCGCGCTATGCCGAGCTCCTCGAGCCCTGACGCCCCTTGCGGAAAGACTCGGCGCGCAAGCCCGCACTGAAGGGCCAGCAAAGGCTCCGAAAGAGGGCGGTTCGCCGGGCAGGCGAGCAAATGGCCCACATCGTGGACAAAGCGCCGTTCGCCGCTTGGACGATCAGGAATTCTCCCTTGAAATGAATTGGATGGCGCGCGCGACCTTCGCGAGCGCCTTCATCCATCAAATAAAAAGGAGACCCTGAGATGCCCAAACTGAAACGTCGATTCCTGATTTCGTTGTGCACGAGCGCTGCGCTGGCCACGGCATGCGGTGCCGTGCTGGCGCAGTCGGACAGCTTTCCAAGCAAGCCGGTGAAGATCGTGGCACCCTTCGCCGCCGGAGGCTCGTCCGATGTGATGATGAGGGCGATCGGCGAGCGGCTCTCGAAGATCTGGCAGCAGCCGGTGATCATCGAGAACAAGCCCGGTGCATCCGGCGCCGTTGCAGCGGACTCGGTCGCTCGGGCAGAACCCGACGGCTACACCGTTCTGCTGGCCGTCACGGCATTCGTGCAGGTGCCGCATCTCAGCAAGGTCTCCTACGACGCCCTCAAGGACTTCGCCCCGGTCTCCCAGCTCGCGACGCTGCCGATGCTCTTTGCGGTCAATCCGTCGGTGCCCGCAAAGAATCTGTCCGAGTTCGTGGCGCTCGCCAGGGCCAAGCCGGGGGAACTTGCGTTCGGCTCCTTCGGTGCGGGCTCGGCGGGTCACCTCTACATGGAGATGTTCCAGGATGCGGCCAAGATCAAGCTCCTGCATGTCCCCTACAAGGGCGAGCGGCCCGCACTGAGCGACCTTATGGGCGGGCAGATCGCGGCCGTCATGATGGGCGCTGCAGGTTCAGCCAACTACATCACCTCGGGCAAGCTGGTTCCCTTGGCGGTGACGGGCCCGGTCCGTTCGGACCAAGCCCCCGACACACCGACGTTCCCCGAAGCCGGATACACCGGCGCGGGCCTGGAGGCGCTTGGCTGGCTGGGCTTGTTCGTGCCGTCGAATACGCCACGCGCGAACGTGGAGAAGATGTCGCGGGATGTCGGCACCGTCCTGTCGCAGCCGGATCTGAGAAAGCGCATGCAGGAGTTCGGCTTCACCATGACGGGCACCAGCCCGGCTGCGTTCTCCACCATCGTGCGAAACGACTACGCGCGCTGGGGCCGGGTGATCCGCGAGCGCAACATCAAGATCGACTGACTGACCCGCGTCGACAGACAAGCCCAGGAGCTGCAATGTCCGCAATCTTTTCCCACATCAAGGTGCTCGACCTGTCCCGAGCCATTGCAGGTCCGATCGCCGCCCAGACCCTGGCCGACATGGGCGCCACCGTCTACAAGGTGGAGCGGCCGGGGCAGGGCGATGAACTTCGGCAACTCGGTCCGTACGTGGCTTCGCCTCATTCAGAGGCTGCAGGTGCCAAGGAGTCTGCGGCCTTCCATGCCTACAACCGCGGCAAGAAGAGCATCACCATCGACATCGCCACCGAGCGCGGCGCAGACATCGTGCGGCAGCTGGCGCAACGTTGCGATGTGCTGATCGAGAACTACAAGGCGGGCACGCTGAAACGCTACGGCCTCGACGAGGCACGCCTGCGCGCGGAGAATCCGCGACTGGTGTATTGCTCCGTCACCGGCTTCGGCCAGGATGGCCCCTACGCCAGCCGCCCTGCCTACGATTTCATCGCGCAGGGCCTGTCGGGACTCATGAGCACCTGCGGCGAACCGGACGGCGAACCGATGCGCACTTCGGTGCCGATGATCGACCTCACGACCGGGCACTACGCCGCCTTGGCGATCGTGAGCGCGCTCTACCACCGCGAGCGGACCGGCCAGGGGCAGTACGTCGAGGCCACGCTCCTCGACACTGCCGTTGCATTCAATGGGCACCTGGCGCAGGGGTACCTGATGGGCGGCCCCGTGCCACGACGCGCCGGCAATACCAACCCGATCGCTGCGCCATCGACCGTGCTGCCTTGCCGCGACGGCTCGGTGATCATCGCGGCCGGCAACAATCACCAGTTCAAGGCCATGTGCGAGGCACTCGAACGGCCGGGCCTCGCACAGGATGCGCGATTCTCCAACAATGCCGGCCGCGTCGCCAACGCCCCGGAACTTTATGCCGAACTGGCCCAGGCGCTCGCATCGCTGACGCGTGCTGAGGTGGTCGGGCGGCTGTCGGATGCGGCGGTTCCCGGCGGGCCGATCAACGACCTGGCCGACGTGTTCGCCGACGCTCAGGTGCGTCACAGAGGCCTGGTACAGAATGTGACGCTGCCTTGTGGTGGCAGCTATCCGGTGGTGCGTAGCCCGCTGCGGTTTTCGGACACGCCGGTGCTGCATCGTCCATCGCCGCGACTGGGCGAGCACACGGACGAGATCCTGCGCGAGGAGCTTGGGGTCGATGACGCCGCGCTGCGCGCGCTGCGTGAGCAGGCTATCCTTTGAAGGCGAAGCGGGCGCACGGCGAATGAATGCGAGCAAGCTCATCGGCCATCGCCTGCCGCCGTTCAGCATCCTGGTGGAGGCCGGCCGCCTGCGATTTTTCGCCAAAGCCACCGGACAGCAGGACCCCGTGTACCGGGACGCCGAGGCGGCTCGGCGCGCCGGCCATCCGGCCCTCCCGGTGCCGCCGACATTCCTGTTCTGCCTGGAGTCGGACGCGCCCGATCCGGCCGCCTTCCGCAACCTGGTCGGGCTGGACTACCGCAACGTGCTGCACGGCGAGCAGCACTTCGAATACCACGCGATGGCATTCGCGGGTGACACGCTGACCTTCGAGCCACGCATCGATGACCTGTACGAGAAGAAGGGCGGTGCCCTGCGCTTCGCGGTTCGCCACACCCGGGTGACGAACCAGCACGGTGGGCTGGTCGCCGAGCTGCGCTGCTTGACGGTCTCTCGTGTCACCGACGAAGCGCCGGCTTGAAAGCGCGTGTCATGAATCGCTTCAATTTGCGTTTTGCCGACGTGCAGGTGGGCGACGAGCTTCCCGTCCTGGCGCTGCCACCGGTATCCAGACTCGACCTGGCCCTGTACTGCGGCGCCTCCGGTGACCACAACCCGATCCACGTGGACCTGGACTTCGCACGCGCGGCCGGCATGTCCGACGTGTTCGCGCAAGGCATGCTCTCGATGGCCTGGCTGGCACGCCTGCTGACCGACTGGGTGCCCCAGGAGCGAATCCGCCGCTACAACGTGCGATTCACGGCGATCACGCAGCTCGGCGATGTCATCCACTGCCGGGGCCGCGTGATCGAAAAAATCCACCTCCAAGGCGAAGCCTGCGTGCGCCTGGCCGTGAGCACGAGCAACCAAGCCGGCGAGATCCGGCTGACAGGGGAAGCCTGGGTGGCACTGCCCGAATGACGTAGCGCGACAGAACCCGCGGCGGCGCAGGCGCCAGGTCGTCAGGCGCGCCGGATGTCGCTGATCAGGCCGGACGCGCGGGTGGCGACTTCCCTCACCGTGGCCTTGAGGAAGTCCAGTTCATTGCGAAAGCGTTCGGTCGGACCGGCCACGTTGAGCGAGGCGACGCACAGGCCCGAGGCATCCAGCACCGGCGCCGCCACCGACGCCAGGCCGCGTGTGTAGCGATCGAACGAACAGGACAGTCCCTCGGCGCGGATCTGCTCCAGTTCCTGGCGCAGGCCGGCCCGTGTCATGGCCTGCTCCATCGGCACCTTGAGGTTCACCGAGGCCAGGTAGGTCCGCAGCCAGGCGGTGTCGGAATGCGCGAGCAGCAGTCGGCCGGCCGAACTGGCGTACAGCGGGCGCGAGGTGCCCACGGGGATCTGATAGCGGATCGGGTGCGGACTCGGAATGATCTCGACATAGGTGATCACTTCGGCCTCCGGCACCAGCACGCCGAGCATCACGGTCTCGTGCGTGCGCTGTGCCAGCTCTTCCATGAAGGGGCGAATCAGCGGCGGGAAGTCCCAGGCCGCCATCACACCGGCGGCCAGGCGAAAGATGGCGGGCCCCAGCCGGTAGCTGTTGCCCGCGTGGACCAGAAACCCTTCACCGACCAAGGGGCGCAGCAGGTTGAGCAGGCTGCTCTTGGGCGACTCCAGCGCGAGATTGAGTTCCGCCAGCGTCATGCCGCCGGGCCGCTGAGACAGCAGTTCGAACAGACCCAGCACGCGGGTCAGGGAGCGGGGACCGCTGGGCTCGCTGCTGGGTTCGTCTTTCGTCTCGGAGCTTGAAGGGGTTCGGGTCATCACCAATTATCGACCGCCGGGCGAGCGGAAATTGGGCCGGCGCTTCTCCAGGAAAGCGTTCACGCCTTCGTGCGATTCCTCCGTGCCGTAGAACAGGCTGAGGGCCTGCATGCCCATGCCGCCGATGCCGCGGATGTTGTCGGAGTCGGCGTTGAAGGAGCGCTTGGCGATGGCGATGGCCGTCGGGCTGAGGGCCAGGATTTCCGCGCACCAGCGCTCGACCTCGGCATCGAGCTGGTCGGCCGGGACCACCGCGTTCACCAGTCCCATGTCGAGGGCCTGCTGCGCGCTGTAGCGGCGGCACAGGAACCAGATTTCGCGGGCGCGTTTTTCGCCGACCACGCGCGACAGGAATGCGGTGCCGAAGCCCGGGTCGACCGAGCCGACCTTGGGGCCGACCTGACCGAAGACGGCGGTGTCCGAGGCGATGGCGAGATCGCAGCAGGTCACCAGCACGTTGCCGCCGCCGATCGCGAAGCCGTTGACGCGCGCGATGACCGGCTTGGGCACATCCCGGATCAACGCTTGCAGTTCTTCCACCGGCAGCCCGATGACGCCGCGGCCGTCGTAGCCGCCGTCATGTGCCGACTGATCGCCGCCGGTGCAGAAGGCCTTTTGCCCCTCGCCGGTGAGCACGATGACGCCGATGGATTTGTCCCAGCCCGCACGGTTGAGCGCGTCGATCAGCTCGTCGCAGGTCTTGCCGCGGAAGGCGTTGTATTTGTCCGGGCGATTGATGGTGAGGTGGGCCACGCCATTGCGCGCCTCGTATCGGATGTCGGTGTACTCGGTCATGAAAAAAGCTCCAGAAATGATCGGTGAGTGGGGTGGGATTTCCCACTGTCCGGATCATGTCATAAATCTTCCGGTTGATAAACTATGTGAACGCTGTTCTAATAACTGAACTGATCGACGAGTCCATTCCGGACTTCGAAACCACAGATTGAATGGAGACGACGACGTGTCTGGAGCCTTGTCGCGCCTGCGGGTGCTGGATCTGACGAGAGTGCTGGCGGGGCCTTGGTGCACCCAGATGCTGGCGGACCTGGGGGCCGATGTGATCAAGGTCGAACGCCCCATCTCCGGTGACGACACGCGGCACTGGGGACCGCCGTGGGTGGGCGATCGCGACGGACGCGACACCACCGATTCGGCCTACTTCACCTCGGCCAATCGCAACAAGCGCTCTGTCGCGGTGGACCTCGCGCGGCCCGAGGGGCAGGCCTTGATCAAGGCACTGGCCAGCCGTTGCGATGTGCTGGTGGAGAACTTCAAGGTGGGCGACCTCGCGCGCTATGGCCTGTCTTACGAGGACCTGCGCGCCGAGAACCCGCGCCTGATCTATTGCTCGGTCACCGGCTACGGCCAGGATGGCCCCTATGCCGATCGCCCCGGCTACGACTTCGTGTTTCAGGGCGAAGGCGGATTGATGAGCATCAACGGCCTGTCGGACGACGAGGTCGGCGGCGGCCCGGTGAAGACCGCCATCGCCATCGCCGACGTGCTGGCGGGCCTGAACGCCACCATCGGCATCCTGGCGGCGCTCGAGAACCGCCATGCCAGCGGGCAAGGGCAGCACATCGATGTCGCGCTGCTCGACACCGTCGTGCAGTTCGGAGCCAACCAGATCGCCAGCTACTTCGCCACCGGAGACATTCCGCGGCGCTGGGGCAATCAGCATCCCAACCTCACGCCATACCAGACCTTCCCCACCTCGGACGGCCACATCATCGTCGCGTGCGGCAACGACGGGCAGTTCCGCAAGCTGTGCACGGTGCTCGGGTGCGAAGACCTGTGCAACGACGATCGCTTCCGGCAGATGTCGGGGCGCAACGTCCATCGCAAGGCACTGGAGCGGCTGCTGAGTGCCACCTTCGCCCAGCACGGCACGGCCCACTGGCTGACGGCGCTCGAAGGCATCGGCGTGCCGATCGGTCCGATCAACAACTACCAGCAGGTGTTCGAACACCCGCAGGTGCGTCACCGCGCGTTGCGTCTGGACCTGCCCCATGCGGCCGGCGGCACGGTCGGCACCGTGAAGAACCCGATCCGGCTGTCGCAGACGCCGGTCGAGTACCGCCTCGCGCCGCCGCTGCGCGGACAGCACACGAACGATGTCTTGTCCGACGTGCTGGGCCTGGACGCGGCGGGCATCGACGCCCTCGCGCGTGCGGGTGTCATTGAAACCACGGCAGTCGACTGCTGATCCCCGAGACTTCCTATGTCCTACAGCTTGAATGAAGACCAGCGTCAGATCCAGGACCTGATCCGGCGCGTGGCGCGCGAGCGCGTGGCGCCGCGCGCCGACCAGATCGACCGCGAGGCCGAGTACCCCCACGACATGTTCGACCTGCTCAAGGAGCTGGGTCTTTTCACCCTGCCATTCCCCGAGCGCTATGGAGGCACCGGCAGCCTGCTGTCGGCTTGCATCGCGATCGAGGAACTGGGGCGCGTCTGCTACAACACGGCCTACCTGCTGCTGGTCCAGTGGCTGCCTTTCGGCGCCTTGCTGGCAGGCGGCACCGAGGCGCAGCAGCAGCGCTGGCTGCCCGGCCTGGCCAGCGGTGAACTGCGCGGCGCCTTCTCCACCACCGAAGCGCAGAGCGGCTCCGACGTCAGCGGCATCAAGACGCGGGCCCTTCCCGTGGACGGCGGCTTTCGACTCAACGGCGCGAAGATCTGGTGCACCAACTCCGACCTCGCCGATTTCGTGCTGGTGGCCGCACGCGAGGGCGCCGAGCCCAAGGCGCCGATCAGCATGTTCATCGTCGAGAAGGGCATG
Organism: Variovorax sp. P2_H12; assembly: GCF_056403395.1. Lineage (NCBI taxonomy): Bacteria > Pseudomonadati > Pseudomonadota > Betaproteobacteria > Burkholderiales > Comamonadaceae > Variovorax > Variovorax sp. P2_H12. The sequence continues at coordinate 61,349 of NZ_JBFUFO010000026.1, forward strand.
GCAGGCTTCGCCGTCGGCAAGAAGGAAGACAAGATGGGCGCACGCGGCGTGCCCTCCTGCCCGCTGTTCTTCGACGATGTGTTCATCCCGCAGGGCAACAAGCTCGAGGGCGGCTTCAAGGCGGTGATGGCGTCCTTCAACGCCAGCCGCCCGCTGATCGGCGCGCGCGGCGTCGGACTGGCGCAGGGGGCGCTCGATCACGCGGTCGGCTTCATCCAGGGCCGCGCCGCGTTCGGCCAGCAGGTCAGCGACTTCCAAGGGGTGCGCTGGATGGTGGCCGACATGCACATCCAGACCGAAGCCGCGCGCCAGCTGGTCTATCGCGCGGCCTCGCTGGTCGATGCCGGTGCACACGCGGACGAGGTGGCCCCGGCGGCCGCGATCGCCAAGTGCTTTGCCTCCGACACCGCGATGAAGGTCGCGACCGATGCCGTGCAGCTCTTCGGGGCCGCGGGCATCTCGTCCGAGTACTCGATCAACCGCTACTTCCGCGACGCCAAGGTGCTTCAGATCATCGAAGGCACCAACCAGATCCAGCGAAACATCATCGCCAACAGCGTGCTGGGCCGCCCGGCCCGCGCCTGACCATCATCAACCTGAGGAGACAGCATGAACGCCAATGACATCGAGACCGTGGGGCTCGGCCAGTATTTCGAAGACCTGCCCGTGGGGCGCAAATTCCGCACCATCGGCCGCACCATCCAGGACGCGGACATCTGCGCCTTCATCAACGTCATCCACATGACCGAGGTGCTCTTCACCGACATGGAGTTCCTGAAGAACGAGTCGGACATCAAGGGGCGGCTGGCCCCGGGTGCGCTCAGCTACTGCTTCGCCGAGGGGCTGCTGGCGCAGGCCACGATGCAGAAGACCGGCTATGCCTTCCTGGGCATGGAACTCAACATCAAGAACCCGGCGTTCGCGGGCGACACCATCCACGTGGAATGCGAGGTCGTCGAGGCCCGGCTCTCCAAGAGCCGGCCGGGCCGCGGGCTGGTGCGGACCTTCAACCGCGTGGTCAAGCAGGACGGCACCGAGGTGCTGACCTACACGCCGCTGCGAATGATCAAGTGCAAGGGCTGAGCCCGTCGTTACCCCCAATCATCGAGAAGACAGGAGATTTGACATGCGAGGCTTGAAGAACAAGGTGGTGCTGGTCACCGGTGGTGCAGGCGGAATCGGCGCAGCCTTGTGCCACCGCTTTGCCGAAGAAGGCGCCCATGTGGCCGTGCTGGATCTGAACACAGCGGCTGCGGCCAAGGTGGCCGAGGCCATTCGCGCCGCCGGCGGCACCGCCACCAGCCAGGGCGCCGACATCAGCGATCACGCGGCCGTGCTCGCGGCCACCGAGGCGATCGAGGCCGAGCTCGGTCCGGTGGACGTGCTGGTCAACAACGCGGGCTGGGACCATGCGGCGCGCTTCCTGGACACCTCGCCCGAGCTGTGGCGAAAGATCATCGCCATCAACCTCGAGGGGCCGCTCAATCTGCACAGCTGCGTGGTCAAGGGCATGGCGGCGCGCGGCAGCGGACGGGTCATCAACATCGCGTCCGACGCGGGACGCGTCGGCTCCTCCGGCGAGTCGGTCTACTCCGCCTGCAAGGGCGGCATCATCGCCTTCTCCAAGACCCTGGCGCGCGAACTGGCGCGCAAGAAGATCAATGTGAACGTGGTCTGCCCGGGGCCGACGGACACCGCGTTGTTTCGCGACTTTGCCGGCGAGGGCGAAAGCGGCGACAAGCTGCGCGGCGCGCTGGCCAAGGCGATTCCCTTCGGCCGCCTGGGCCAGGCCGACGACGTGGTGGGCGCGGTCTGCTTCCTGGCGTCCGACGACGCGGCCTTCATCACCGGGCAGGTGCTGTCGGTGTCCGGCGGCCTGACCATGGCGGGCTGAGTCATGGTTCGCTCCCGGATGACACGGCGCGCATGGCTGCCCCTGATCGCGCTGCTCGGATGCGGCTTCGCGGGGGCGACCCTGGCTGCAGAGGCCGACTATCCCAACCGCCCGATACGCCTCCTCCTGGGCTTTTCCGCCGGTGGCGGCACGGACGTCATTGCGCGCGCGCTCGCCCAGAAGATGAGCGAGTCCCTGGGCGTCAGCGTGGTGGTCGACAACAAGCCGGGGGCCAACGGCAACATCAGCGCGGAGGCGGTGGCGAAAGCCCCCAACGACGGCTACACGCTGCTCTACAACACCTCGTCCATCGTGCTGAGTCCCGGCCTGTACAGCAAGCTCGGCTATGACGTGCAGAAGGATCTGAGTCCGGTCGGCCTCGTGGCCAATCTGCCCATGGTGCTGGTGGCCGCGACCTCGGTGCAGTCCAAGGGCGTCGCCGATCTGGTGACCACCATGAAAGGCGCACCTGGCCGGTTCAACTACGCCTCGGCCGGCAACGGCAACATCACCCACTTCGCCATGCTGATGTTCGAGCATGCGGTGGGCGTCAAGGGCAACCACATTCCTTATCGAGGCGAAGCGCCGGCCATGGCGGATCTCATGGGGGCGCAGGTCGATCTGTACATGGGGACCGCGCCAGGGGTCATGCCTGCGATCAAGGACAAGCGCGTGCGGGCATTGGCCGTGACCAGCCTGAAGCGCCTGCCCGCCTTGCCTGACGTGCCCACGCTGGATGAGTCGGTCGCCAAGGGCCTGGAAATAGGGGCATGGTCAGGCATCATGGCGCCGGCCGGTACGCCCGCCCACGTGATCGCCCGACTGAATGGCAGCCTGAAGGAGGCGCTGGCCAGCCCGGAGGTCCAGGCCCGCTTCGCCAGTCAGAGCGCCGACGCCCGCTACATGACGGCGGAGCAATACGGCCAGTTCCTCCGCGCCGAACTGCCCCGGTGGCGGCGGATCGCGCAGCAGGCCGACGTCAAGCTGGATTGAGAGAGACCACGGACATGGACATCCAGAGCCTGCAGCACATCATCGACCGTTCGCCGTTCAACCGTTGGTTGGGCATGGCGGTCGAGTCGATCACGCCCGATGCGGTCACCCTGACCATCAAATGGCGCGAGGAACTGATCTCCAGTCCCGAGCGCCAGACCACGCACGGCGGCATCCTGGCCACGCTGGTGGACGGCGCCGGCGACTATGCGGTGGCTGTCCGCCTCGGTCGCGCCGTGCCGACCCTGGACCTGCAAGTGGACTACCACCGCCCTGCGACACCGGGCGACCTCCGCGTGGTGGCGAGCGTGGTGAACCTGGGCTCGACGGTCGCCAGCGCGCGTGCGCAGGTCTTCGACTCGGGCGGGCGCCTGCTGGTCAGCGGGCGCGGCCTCTACTTTGTGGCGGAGAAGTGAGCATCATGGGACCCTTGGCTGGCCTGCGCATCGTCGAACTTGCGGGCATCGGGCCCGGCCCCATGGCCGCCATGCTGCTGGCGGACCTGGGCGCCACGGTGCTGCGGGTGGATCGCCCGCAGGACGCCGGGTTGGGCATTCCCCGCCCCTTGCGCTACAACCCCTTGCTGCGCAATCGCGAGACCCTCCGCGTCGACCTGAAGAGCGAGCAGGGCCAAGCCTTGGTGCTGCGCCTGATCGAGGAGGCCGACGGGCTCATCGAGGGTTTTCGCCCGGGCGTGGCCGAACGCATGGGCCTGGGGCCCGACATCTGCCTGCAGCGCAATCCCCGGCTGGTCTACGGCCGGATGACAGGCTGGGGCCAGACCGGGCCGATGGCACAGGCGGCCGGCCACGACCTCAACTACATCGCGCTGACGGGCGTCCTGGACCTGATCGGGCGACCGGGCCAGCCACCGACCCCGCCGCTCAACCTGGTCGGCGACTTCGGCGGCGGCGCGCTGTACCTGGCGCTGGGCATGCTGGCGGCCATTCTGGAAGCGAAGCGATCCGGCCAGGGGCAGGTCGTCGATGCGGCCATCGTGGACGGCACGGCTTCGCTGGCGACGTCCGCCTTCGGCATGCAGGCGGCCGGCCTGCTCGATGCCAGGCGCGGCCACAACGTGCTGGATTCCGGGGCGCCTTACTACGATGTCTACGAGTGTGCCGACGGCAAGTGGGTGTCGGTGGCGCCGATCGAGGGCAAGTTCTATCGCGAGCTGCTCGAACGCCTGGGGCTCGATCAGGCGGAGGTGGGCCGGCAAGACGACCGCAACGACTGGGTGCGCGCCAAGGTGGTGCTTGGCAAGCGCTTCAAGGAACGAACGCGTGACGAATGGTGCGCGCTGCTGCAGGGCACGGACGCCTGCTTCGCGCCCGTGCTGACGCTGGAGGAGGCGCCTGCGCACCCCCATCTGCGCGCGCGCGGGACCTTCGTCGAAGTCGACGGCGTGGTGCAACCGGCGCCGGCGCCGCGCTTTTCGCGCACCGTGCCGGCGCAGCCCCGGCCGCCTCGTCCTGCGAGTCGGGAAGGCGCGATGACGGCCCTGACTGACTGGCTGGGGGCGACGCAGGCCTGCGAATGGCAGGACGTCCTGGTGGCTGATCCACCGGCCGCCGCGCGCCCATGACCGCATCCGTGCCGGCGCGTTTTCGCGCCTTTCGAATCCACCGCGGGGAGCGCGTGCAGGGACGGGTCGAGCCGCTGTCGCTTGATGATCTGTCGCCGGGCGGCATCGTGATCCGGGCCCGCTACGCCGGGCTCAACTACAAGGACGCGCTGGCCACGACCGAGCATGGCGACGTGATCCGCAATTTCCCCCGCGTGGGCGGCAGCGACGTCTCGGGCCACGTGCTGAGTTCGGACGACCCGCGCTGGCGGCCGGGTGATCCGGTGCTGGCCTACGCGCAGGGATTGGGCGTGGACCACGACGGTGGCTTCAGCGAGTATGTGCGCGTGCGCCCGGACCAGTTGGTGGCGTTGCCGCCGGGGCTGGACCTGCTGGCGTCGGCGTCGCTCGGGGTCGCGGGCTTTACCGCCGCGCTGGCCGTGCACCTGCTGCAGGACAACGGGCTGCGGCCGGGGCAGGGCGATGTGTGGGTCAATGGCGCCACCGGCGGCGTGGCCAGCATGGCGATCGCGATGCTGGCGGCGTCGGGCTATCGCGTGGTGGCCATGTCGAGCAAGACGGAACACTCGGAATGGCTGCGCCGCCAGGGCGCGGCCGAGGTGCTCGGGAGCGGCGAGCTGGCGCCATCCCCCGGCCTGCTGGCCAAGGCGCGCGGCAGTGCGGCCATCGATTCCATCGGCGGTGCCGCGCTCGACGGCCTGTTGCGCAGCATGCAGCCACGCGGCATCGTCGCCAGCGTGGGGAACGTGGGCGGCAACACGCTGCACACCAACGTGCTGCCTTTCATCCTGCGCGGCGTGCGCCTGATCGGCGTCAACCTCAGTGCCTATCGCGACCTGGAGTCGCTGCTCTGGCGGCGCCTGGCCACCGACCTGCGGCCCGCCCGGCTGGGTGAGAACACGCGGCTGATCGCGCTGGACGATCTGCCCGAGGCCATCCGGCAGATGCTGAACGCGCAAACCGTCGGACGGACCTTGGTGGCCTTCGGCGACGCCTGAACCGTCCCTCTCCAATCCGTCCACGATGTGGTCAAGCACCGCATTTCCGATGGACCGAAAGCGCACCTGCACGGAAGCTCGCGTGTGCGAACCCACCTGAGACAAAGGATCAACATGAACGAAACAGTCAGCAGCCCCGTCGGCACCGAGCGGATCGGCCAGATCCTGGTGATGACGATCGACAACCCGCCAGTCAATGCGACGTCCTGGGCCGTGCGTTCCGCACTGACACAGGCTCTGGCGGAACTGGAAGCGGACGACTCGCTGCGGGCGGGCGTTCTGATCGGCGGCGGGGCCACTTTTGTAGCGGGGGCCGACATCCGCGAGTTTGGCGCGCCGGCCTCGTTGGTGCCGTCGCTGGCGCAGGTGGTCGATGCGATCGCCGCCTGCAGCAAGCCGATCGTCGCCGCCGTGCACGGCGTTGCGCTCGGCGGCGGCTTCGAGCTTGCGCTGGGCTGCGACGCCCGCGTGGCCGTGGCCGGCAGCATGCTGGGCCTGCCTGAGGTGACCCTGGGCATCCTGCCGGCGGCCGGCGGCACGCAGCGCCTGGCGCGGCGTGTGGGCCTGGCGCGGGCCATGGGCATGATCTGCAGCGGCGAGCGCTTCAACGCGCAGCGGGCCTTGGCGCTCGGCCTGGTGGACGAGGTGGTGCAGGACGGCCTGCTCGAGCGCGCGATCGCCATGGCGCAAGGCCTGACGGCCAAGAGGGACCTGCTCGATGAACCCATGCCGCTCGAAGACGCGGCGGCCGTGCAGGCGGCCGAGAACGCGGCGCTGCGCGCCGGCAAGCGGCGCCCGGCGGTGCTCGCTGCCATCGAATCCATCAAGAACGCGGCCCGTCTGCCCAAGCTCGAAGGCCTGGCCGAGGAACGTCGCTACTTCCAGGAGCTGCGGCTGACACCCGACGCCTTCGGTCTGCGCCACCAGTTCTTTTCCGAGCGGGAGGCGCTGAAGACACCGGCACACCTCAAGACCCAGGCACGCCCGGTGCAGGTCGTGGCCGTGATCGGCGCCGGCACCATGGGTGCCGGCATCGCGATCAGCGTGCTCGACGCCGGACTCGATGTGTTGTTGCTGGAGCGGGACGCCGCGGCACTGCAACGCGGCATGGAGCGCATCCGCACCCACTACCGTGAGCGCGTGGCGGCCGGCAAGATGCCGGCCGAGCGCGCCGAGGCCTGCCTCCAGCGCCTGTCCGACAGCCTGGACTGGCAACGGCTGGCGCAGGCCGACCTGGTGATCGAGGCGGTGTTCGAGGAGATGGCCATCAAGCAGGAGGTCTTCCGCACGATCGACGCCCACGCCCGGCCGGGCGCCGTGCTGGCCACCAACACCTCCTATCTGGATGTGGATGCCATCGCCAGCGCCACCAGCCGCCCGGCGGACGTGCTGGGCCTGCACTTCTTCAGCCCGGCCAACGTCATGAAATTGCTCGAGGTCGTGCGCGGCGCCCGGACCGGCGCCGACGTGCTGGCCACCGGCCTCGCCCTGGGAAAGCGATTGGGGAAGATGCCCATCCTGTGCGGCAATGCGTTCGGCTTCGTCGGCAATCGCATCTACAACGTCTATCGCCAACAGTGCGAATTCATGCTGGAGGACGGCGCCTGGCCGGAGCAGGTCGACGAGGCGCTGGAGGCCTTCGGCTTTGCGATGGGACCCTTCTCGGTGGCCGATCTGGCGGGCCTGGACATTCCCTGGCGCATGCGCAAGTCGCAGGCCGCCACCCGCGACCCGCGCACACGCTACGTGGACATACTCGACCAGCTGTGCGAGCTGGGCCGCCATGGCCGCAAGACCGGTGCCGGCTACTACCAGCACCCCGACGGCAAGCCCGGGCCGCGCGTCAGCGATGCGATGGTGCGCGGCATCGTCGAGCAGGCTTCGCAGCGGCGTGGTCTGCACCGCCGGCCGCTGCAGGCCGAAGAGATCCAGCGTCGCGCCATGCTGGCCATGATCAACGAAACGGCGTGGCTGCTGCACGAGGGCGTGGCCAGCCGCGCCAGCGACATCGACGTCGCGATGGTGCAGGGATACGGCTTCCCGCGCTGGGTCGGCGGGCCGGTGTTCTGGGCTCGCCAGCAAGACCGCGCGCAGCTCGAGCGCGATCTGCGGGAACTGGCCGAAACCTCGGGCCACGGCTTCGAAGTGGCAGATCTCTCGCTTCTTCTTGATCAAGAGAACCCATGAATCGCGCCGGCGTCCGTAATGCCACCCGGCAAGACGGATGAAGGGAAGCGGATCCCGGCGATCAAGCCGGGAAACGCGCACCGGTCAGAACGAGGGATCGATGGGCGTGTCCATCGGACAGTGGCCTTCGATCACTTCCGCGGCCTCCAGCACCATATGGATGGCGACCTCGCGCGCCGCTGGCTGCGCCGGCGCGTTCGGGATGCTTGCACGGAGCGCTACCCGCTCTCCACGTTGGCAGCCACCCAGTCCGCATAGGGCTGGTGCACGGCTGCCAGTGTCTGGGCGTGAATGTCCGGAACCTCGTAGGGATGGCATTCCGCGATGGCCGCCATCAGCGCCGCCTGCAGCCGCACCGTGGTCTTGAACAGCACGCGGACTTCGGGCTCGCGGTGCAGTTCACCCTGCCAGGAATAGACGCTCTCGATCGGCGCGAGCTGAGCGCAGGCGGCAAGGCGGCGTTCGACCATGGCGGTGGCGAGCGCGTTCGCCTGCTCGGCGGTCGCGACAGTGGTGGTGACGGCTGCGATCACGTGGCATCTCGACGAATGGCGCGCTCAGATCCGACGGCCTGCGCGTTGAATCAGCCTGGCCAGCGATGCCGCCGCGCTGCGGGGCCTCAGGCTGAGCTTGTCGCGCACGGCGCGGACACCGTTGACGCTGCGCACTGTGTCTTCGGCGATCGAGCGCTGGAAATCCCATTCGACTTCGCCGCGCAGCGTCACGAGGCCGTCCTGGACTTCGAGCAGCAGGTTCTCCGCGGGCACGACGCCGTTCCACCTCAGACGATGGACGGCGGCCAGCGCAATCTGGCGATCTGAATGCTGATGCGCCGGATCGGCCCGAACGTCCAGCACGAGCACCAGCGCACGCACACCTCTGACCGCATGGGCGGCGCGCTCGACCGCCAGTCTCTCGGCCCAGCTTTCCACGTGGCCGGTGAGCGTCGCTACGCCATCGGACACGTCGACCTCGAGATCGACGTCGCGCGTGCTGCCGTCGCGCTTGAGCGCGGCGAGGATGTGCCGGCGCAGCGCCGGGTCGGAGAGGGTGATCTTCGCTTTCATGCCAGTGTCGATCCCGATCATGGCGATGCCTGCGGGCTTCTTGCCATCTGCTTCAGCGCGTCGTAGCCGCGTGCGGTGATCTGCATGACGCTGGCGGGATCCTGCCGCGCGCAGCGATCGGTGTCGAGATGAATCCGCGGAATGAAGCCTGCGATGTAGCTCGCGGCGTCGAGCCTTCGCACTTTGTCGATCTGTTCCGGCTCGACGATCGTGAGGGGGAGTCGGGCATTCGCGAGCCTCTGCAGCAATTCCATGCACATTTCAGCGCTCCTTGTCATGCGGCGAGGCGCTGAACAGCGCCAGGGAAGAAAGGCTACGTCAAGCGCGGCGCGCGCGTATTGATCTGAGGCAATCTTTGCGTCGCGGCGCGGCGGATCCGGTCGGTCCGAAGGGCGCGCTGCTCGGCGCCACCCGCGAATTCGGATGCTTCCGTCAGCTGGCCGACTTGTCGGCCGCCTTCGGTGGTGCGAATGCGGGAATCCTTCGTCGGTCGGCGACCGCGGCCAGGTGGCGGCCGATGATGAAGATGGCGCTCAGGATCGACACGATCGCCATCGCCAGCAGGACGCCTGCGGCGATGTCCAGCGGAAAATGGATGCCCACGTAGATGCGGGCCCAGCTTGTGGCGCATGCCGCAGCGGTCGCCAGCAGTCCGATGCGCCGGAGACCGGGACGCACGAGCAGCGCCAGCGCCAGCGTGAACATCACCGAAGCGTGCGCGCTCGGCAGCGAGCCTCGCGCTCCGTGCGGAACATAGGGCGGGCTGAGGCCGGTCATGAACGGCCTCGGAAAACCGAGTGCGGACGCGATCCAATGCGCCAGCAGCGCGGCCACCGCCAGCGCGCACAAGGTGGCCACCAGGTAGCCGCGTTGAGCGGGCTGGCGCGCAAAGGCCCAGGCCACGAGTACTGCGCCGATCCACGGGCCCCAGACCGCGATCAGGGCGGCGACCGACAGGATCCACGCGTTGGGCTCGTGGCCCGCGGCCATCCAGGCGAAGAGGGTGAGATCGAGCTGCTTCATCGAAGCCCCCGGGCATCCACGCGGCCCTGGACGGCGTCGGCGCAGAGCAAGGGCTGCAGGACGATCAGTGCAACGCCGGCCGCGCACCACCACGGGCACTGTCTTGCAATGAGTTGACGCAGCCGATCGAACATGGCGATCAACTCTAGGCTGCGGTTCTGAAGGCAAGCTGAACCGCATCGCTGACTCGGCGGTTCAGGGTCGTGTCATCGCCAGACGAATCGGGTGCCGGCCTGCACGGTCCAGGCCTGGTACGACTGACTGCCCATTTGCCAGCCCACATTGCCCCAGGCCATCCATCCCCCCTGGAATCTGGCGTCGACGCCGGCCTTGAATTCGAATCGATCGGAGGGGTAGAGGTAGCGCGTCGACACGTTGTTCACCACCACCTCGTCGCCCAGCGCGTCATGCCACCAGTTCAAGGTCACGGACGGCCGAACGACGCCACCTGCCCAGCCGAAGGCCTCGTGTTCCGCGCGGACGCCCAGCCTGGACAGCCAGCCGCCACGATGGGCGCCGTCGACCTGCAGTCCATCCAGCTGCGTCACGTTGTAGGTGTGGTTGTGAACGTAGACGAACTGGCCCTGCGGAACGAGCGACCAGCTGCTGTCTTGCAGGCGGACCACGTAGCCGCCTTCGGCCGACAGGATTCCGGCGTGGGAGTTGTAGTCGACCTGTTCCCGGAACACGGTCTGGACGCGGTCGGAAAACACGGCGTACTGGCCCCAGAGGTCGCTGTACCAACCCGTGCGGGTGAGGTCATCCTGATACCAGGTGCCGAAGGCGCCGACACTGTAGCCGCTGGTGTTTCCCTGCGACTGGAAGTAGGCCGGAACGCCCTGCGCGTCGCTTCGCGTGCCCCCGTAGCCGAACATGGCGCCGAAGTGCATCCGGTCGGAGCGTCCGAACGGCGACCACTGGCCAAGGGTCGCCGTGCCCTGCATCCATGCCGTCCTGCTGTCGATGTCGAACCCGCCGATGTCGCCGCGAATTCGATCCCCGGTGCCACCCGCTCGCAGGTCGAAGACCCCGCGCTGTGGCTCCGCTGTGTCCGTCCGGGGTTGCCAGCCCCAGCCGCCCTGGCGGTCCTCCAGGCTGTGCACGAACAGGGCGCCCGACTGGTGCTGGTTGCCGTAGTAGGCGCCGGTTTCGGGCCGCGCACCCAGGGGGATGGGCGGGACGGATGCGCAGGCTGGCGAGATCGACGGCAGGCACTGCGCCCAGCCGTGGCAACCCGTTGCGAGGACAGCGGCTGCCACGACCCAATGGCCCGCGTGAGGTCGAGTTACAGAAGACAGACGCATTCGTCGTACTCCTTGGCTCCGGGTGAATCCCGCTCGTCGAAGATCGGCAAGGTGGCAACCCGCCGACTCCAACGGGGCACGGGGTGACCGACCCAACTGTAACTCTATATTGCAATCATGAGGGCAATCTGAACGTGCCCGAGGAGCAATGGCGGTGTCCCGGGAGGCGAAGCCGGCCCGCCTCAGCGCGAGAGTCCCGCGGGCCGGGCGGCGCTCCGCGCGGGGCCGAGTCGGTCGAGGCGCAGCCGCTGTCGCTCGTCGGTGATGGCGCGCGCCGCGAGGTACACCGCACCGGCGGCCGCCAGGCCGCCCGCGCCCGTGAGGAGAAAAAGCAGCAGGATCTGGTACTTGACCGCTTCGACGGGATCCATACCGGCCAGCAACTGACCCGTCATGATGCCCGGCAAGGTGATGATGCCGGCCGCGGACATCTGGTTGATGATCGGAATCATGCCGCGCCGGATCGATGACCGCGTCAACTCGGCCAGCGCGCTGCGGATCGGCGTGCCCAGGGCCAGCTGGGCCTCGATGGCCTGGCGGCGCAGGGTCACGCCTTCGACGAAGCTGTCCAGCCCGAGGCTCGCCGAATTCAGCACGCTGCCCAGCACCATGCCCATCAGCGGGATGGCGTAGCGCGGGTCATACCAGGGCTCCGGGCGGATGGCGGTCATCAATGCCAGGACGACCGTCGCCAGGCTCGAGACCCCGACCACCGCGATGCCGATGCGGTAGTTGCGCCACCCCTGAAAGCGCCGCTCCGGACGCACCGCGACTTCGCGCGCGGCGGCGCCGATCATCAGCAGCACGACGAGCAGGGTCAGCGCCGGCGACCCCAGCCTGAAGACGACCTTCAGCAGCAGACCCACCAGGAGCAACTGCACCACCATGCGCGTGGCTGCCCAAAGGACCTGCCGGTGCAGGTGCAGCCGAAGCACGATCGACGCACAGGCATTGGCGAGCACCAGCAAGGCCGCCAGCGCGACATCGGTCGCCTGGAGGTGGACGGTGGCGGTGTTCATGAGAGCCGAACCTGCCCGTCGTGCATTTCGTAGTGGCGTGTGCCCATGCGCACGGCCTGCTCGCGTGAATGCGTCACCCAGAGTATCGACAGGCCGTCGTGCAGTCGACGGCGCAGCAGGTTTTCCACCGCCGTCGTCGAGGCGGCGTCCAGGGCGGCGGTGGGCTCGTCCAGCAACAGCACCGCGGGCTGGAGCGAAAGTGAACGCAGCAGCGCCAGCCTTTGGCGCTCGCCGGTCGACAGGCGAGCGACCTCGGCATCGAGGATGGCCTCCGGCAGGCCGAGTTCGTCCAGCATGGCGCGGGCGGCGTCGACCTTGTCCGAGGCGAAATGCGCGGCCGCCGTGGGCGCCCACCAGGCCGGCTCCGCGGCCTGGTACACCACCTGCCGCCGCCATTCGGGCGCGCTCCAGGCGTCTCGCTGGCGGCCATGCAGGCAGACCGTTCCGGTGCCGGGGTCGAGGTCGGCGATCAGCCGCATGAGGAGGCTCTTGCCCGAGCCCGAAGGTCCCATGAGCGACACGCATTCGCCGCGTCCGATGTCGAGATCGAAGGGCCCGCCGTGCACGGAGCGCAGGCCGCGCAGGCCCAGCAGCACGACGGCGGTGGTGGTGGTCATGCTGGTGCTTGCGCGAGGCCGGCCAACTTCGGGCATGCAGCGATCATCGGCCATTTCCGTCGGGGCCCACATGCGCGGGCCCCGCCGCCGGCGACGACCGGCCCCGCGTCGATGTGGGGGCCTTCAGCATCGCACCAACCGAAGACTACTTCGCCGCCGCTCCCTACAACAGCGCGATGGCCCGCGCCGCATCGAGCCTGGCGATGGCCGAGAGCGCGGCGTCCCGTTCGACCGGGTGCGCGTCGTCCTGGTTCAGCACGCCGTGGGCCGCGATCCATCCTTCGAGGGCCAATGGGGGGTTCCAGCGGTCCAGGTCGTGGTGGCGGATCTGCTCGACGATGATCTGCGCGAACGGCAGCGGCACGCGTCCCTCGCGGTTGGCGCTCAGCAGCTGGCACAGGCGGATCTGCGCGCGCAGGCGTGTGGGCGCGTCGGGCGCGCGAGCGATCATCTGCTGCATCAGAGACACGGCCGCCTCGAGCTCGCCGGCGGCGGCGAGGGCGCGCGCCTGCGCCACTGCGGCCCCCAGGCCATCGCCCCTCGGCTCCGGCCTGCCGCTGTCCGGCGCATCGGCGGGCATGGCCAGGGTGCCGATCCATTGGACCGTGCGAGCGTTCGCGAAGGGCATGCCGTTCGCGAACGACAGGCTGGCCAGCCCCGGCAGGCGCTGGAGCAGTTCGCGGGTGGCGCGTTCGACTTCGGCCCGCGCGGCGGCCCCGGACTCGCCCAGGCGGGCCAAGCCGTCGGCGCAGAGCGCCTGCAGGTCCAGCCAGAAGGGGAAGGCCGGGAACTGGGCTTCGGCAAGGCCGATGGCGTCCTGCGGATCCGCCGCCTCGTCCTGCATGCGCTGCAGCGCGTCCACCACCTGCCCGATCGGCGGCCCGATCTGCGTGAGGCCGTTGGCCGCGGGCGGCAGCGATTCCACGCCGGCCCAATTGGCAAAGCGGCTGATGCGGTAGGCGCGGGCGTCTCGCGGGTCGGCCGACATCATGACGTCGACCAGCCGGTTCAGATGGTCGAAGGCCGGCGCCAGCGCGGCCGCAACATCGACCGCCGCGGACGCGGCCAACGCCGGCAGCGCAGGCGATGCGGGCAGCGCAACGGGCGCCGGAGCGGCCTGCGCGGCGCCTGCGGCTTGGGGCGCCGCCGCGGCGGATGACGCCACGGTCGCTGCCGGCGCGTCCTCGGCGACCGGCACCCTGTCGATCAAGGCCTGCAGCGGGCGCATCGACGGCGCTTCCTCGTCCCTGGCGCTCAGCTGTTCGTCGATGCGCCGCGTCGCGGCGAGCAGCTCGGCGATCAGCGCCGAAGGCTGCGGGTCGAGTTCGGTCCAGCGCTGCTCCTCGGCGGCCAGCGCGGCCCGGTCGAGCAGCCACTGGATCGCGTTGCGGCGCGCGCGCAGGCGGGCGAGCGGCGGATACATGCCGTCCCAGAAATGCTCGATCAGGTCGCCGACCACCTGCAGCCCGACCGCCAGGCCGGGCAGCCCGTTGCCTTGCAGGAGTGCGACATTCAGGTAGCCGGCCACCAGCAGGTCCTTGCCCTTGTCCGCCAGCAGCAGCGAGGCCAGTTGCCCCACGCGAAGCCAGTCGGTCTGGCCATCGGCACCGGGGTTCGACAACTTGCCGATCTCGAGCTGCAGGGCTTCGAAGCGCGGGTCGTCGCGCACATCGCTGCCCGCGGGCAGCATGGCATTGACGGGTTGCCGTCCGATGCCGTCCAACAGGGCGATATCCACTTTCGCGTTCCTCTTGCTCTTGAATGGCCGGGCGGTTCAGTCCCAGACCGCCTCGACCGACAGGGCGTCGAAGTAGTAGCCGACGCCGCGCTCGGTGCGCAGCAGCGCGGGTTGTTTCGGATCGGCTTCGATCTTGCGCCGCAGGCGCAGCATCTGGACGTCGATGGAACGGTCGTACACGTCGTCGAAGGCGCGCGTGCGTTCGATCAGCTGTTCGCGCGTCACGATCTTGCGCGGCGTGCCGAGGAACAGCACCATCAGGTTGAACTGGCTCGGCGACAGCGACACGTCGCGCCCATCGGGCGTTCGCAGGCGGCGCGTGTTGAGGTTCAGTTCCCAGCCGTCGAAGCGGTAGGCGCGCGGATGCTTGCCGCGCGTCACCGGGCTGCGTACGGCGTCCGTGCGGCGCCAGACGGCGCGCATGCGCGCCAGCACCTCGCGCAGCGAGAAGGGCTTGACCACGTAGTCGTCGGCGCCGAGTTCGAGCCCCATCACCCGATCGGCTTCTTCCTGGCGGCCGCTCATGCAGATGATCGGAAAGCGATGCTCTTCGCGCCAGTGGCGCGTCAGGTCCACGCCATCGCCGTCGGGCAGGCCGAGGTCCAGCAGGACCATGCTGTACTCGCGCTGCGCAGCGGCTTCGAGGGCTTCCTTGACGTTGCGGGCCAGATGGCTCTCGATGCCGTGGCCTGCGAGGTAGCTGCTCAAGAGATTGGACAGCGAGCCGTCGTCGTCCACGATCAGGACCGGCGCGCGTGGTTGCGTGTTCAAGACTTCGTCTCCTTCATGCTGATCGTTTTTTGCGTGGGGCGTGCGGCGCCGTGCGGGCCGGCGGCATCGAACAGGGGCACCTCGAGCCGGAACACGCTGCCGCGGCCCGGCGCGGTGGCCATGCCGATGAATCCGCCATGCCCGCTCGCCACGCCCGCCACGATCGCCAGGCCGAGGCCCGAGCCGCCTTGCGCCAGGCGCGTGGAATAGAAGGGGTCGAACAGGTGCGGCCAGTGCGCGGCATCGATGCCGGGCCCGTCGTCCGTCACTTCGACCCATCCCCGCGCGTTGTCGGCGGCCTGCGGGTCGCCCAGCAGCACGTCGAAGCGCCCGTCGCGCAGGCCCGCGGAGCTCTGCGTGCCCAACCTGAGCGTGACCTGGTGCCGCGCGGCTTGTGTCGCGTTGCGCAGCAGGTTCTGCACCGCGCGGACCAGCTGGCCGCGGTTCGCCAGCACCCGGGGCGCCGCCGCGCCCGGCGTGCCCGTGCGCGCGACGCGCAGGTGAGCCGGGCACAGGGGGCGCGCCATTTCCAGCACCTCGTCGACCACCTCGCCGAGATCGACGCAGCCGCGCGTCGGATCGCCCTGGCGGGCCGCGAGCAGGATCTGCTGCGTCATGTCGCGGCCGCGCTCGGCTTCGCGGGACAGTTGCGCCAGTTCGGCGTGTCCGGGGCTGCCGGCGGGGATGCGCTCGGCGGCGATTTCCGCGCAGGCGCCGATGGTGCCCAGCACGTTGTTGAAATCATGGGCGATGCCGCCGGCCAGGAAGCCCAGCGATTCGAAGCGGCGCGCCTGGTCGAGCCGGGCGGCGAGCCGCTGCCGCTCGCCGATCGACACCGCCAGCAGCATCGACAGGATGGCGATGCCGATCAGATCGACCTGCAGCGTCCACATGCCGTAGCCGTATTCCACGTAGGGCCCGAATCCGGCGAGCGTGAGGGCGACCATGCCGATGGAGATCGCCGCGTTCAACTGCGCCACCAGCACCATGCCGCTGCGCACCGCCGCCCAGCACAGCGGCAAGGTCAGCGCGGTGCGCACCACTTCGTCGTGCATGTGGGGCACGAACGCGAGGCCCAGGCAGGCGAAGGCGGCCCCGATCGGCAACCAGTTACTCCGGTCGCGGAAGACGGCGTTCGCCGCCGCGGTGCCCCAGGTCAGCAGGGCGGGCACGAGCGTGAGCATGGCCATCGCGTTGGCGACGTAGATGTGCCGCCACGGTCCGATCCACTCGGCGCCGGCGCCCCAGCGCAGCACCATGCTCGCGAGCACCGAATGCAGCAGCGACAGGGCCCCCGGCAGCAGCAGCGTGAAGAGCAGCAGGCGGCGCGATGAGTCCAGATGGCCGTCGGGTGCAATCCAGCGTCGTCCGAGCCAGGCGCCCAGGGCCACCTCGAGCAGGCCGATCGTCGCCAGCGCGAGATCGACCGCCGGCAGCGGCTGCCCGCCGGTCGAGCCCACCAGCGCCAGCGCCGTCGCCGCCACCGCGAGATAGATCGGCCACTCGCGGACGCGGCGGCGCCACAGGAGCGCCACGCCCATGGCCGGCGCCGGCCAGGCGAGCGTCGACAGCGATGGGTCGGCGGCAATTTGAAGACCGGGATTGGCAGGAAAGTAGTAAGAAAGTCCTAAAAGAAGAGAAAAACCAGCGCAGCCAATCACGCCTGCGGCCGGCCTTGCCAATCCGCAAGCCCAGGACACGTTGCCGCCGGCAACGGCTGAATTAATTGAAGGCGCGAGGCCGGAGTCCGGTGAGCGCAAGTCTTTCATTTGTAACGATTGCCTTTGCCGCGACTCTAACTGCACTGACGCAATCTGGTGACAGATGAGACGCATCGACAAAAAATTGAGATATCTCGACTAACGCTGAAATACTTTTTAACGTGAAACTTGGATGCCGAAGGCGGCCTGGAGTGCGGGCGGCCAGATCGCCAAAACGCGGTGAACGGACATATCCCGGAAAACGGTGAGCGTGCGATATGCAATTTCACCGCGCGACGCAATGTCCGGGCATTCCGGTGGATCTCACCTCAACCATTTTCCAGGAGAAATCAATGGCAGCCGATGGGTCAGTCGCTCCGAAAGAGCGCGTCAATATCGTTTATCGCCCCGCCGTCGGCGATGCGCAGGCCGAGGTCGAACTGCCGCTGAAGTTGCTCGTGCTGGGCGACTTCACGCTGCGCGCGACCGATGTCCCGGTGGAGGAAATGAAGCCCGTGGCCGTCGACAAGGACAACTTCAACGACGTCCTGAAGGCGCAGAAGCTCGAACTCAACATCGGCATCGACAGCAAGCTGGATCCGAATGCCGAAGAAGGTGCGCAGCTGCCAGTGAAGCTGGCCTTCGAATCGATCGATGATTTTTCGCCCGACGCCATCGTCGAGAAGGTCCCCGAGCTGCAGCAGTTGCTCGCCCTGCGCGATGCCCTGAAAGCCTTGAAGGGGCCGCTGGGCAATATCCCCGACTTCCGCAAGCGCGTGCAGGAACTGGTCCTGGACGAACAGGTGCGCGCCCGCCTGCTGAGCGAACTCGGCATCCAAGAGAAATAACCCGAAAGCAGCCCATGGAAGAAGAACAAGTCCAGCCTGGCGCCGCCGCGCCTGCCGCAGCCGCCGCGTCCTTGTTGGACCAGCTCGTGGAGTCCGCCCGCGTCAAGCCGGGCGACGATGCCTATCCCATCACGCGCCATGGCTTGCAGGCGTTCATCTCGCACCTGCTGGAGCCGCAGAACTCGGTCGAGCGCGTGACGCAGGCGACGGTCGACGACATGATCGCGGGGCTCGACCAGAAGCTTTGCGGCGCCGTCGATGCGATCCTGCATCACCCCGAATTCCAGGCGATGGAATCGGCCTGGCGCTCGCTGAAGTTCCTGGTCGACCGGACGAATTTCCGCGAGAACGTCAAGATCCAGATCCTCAGCGTCAGCAAGCAGACGCTGCTGGAAGACTTCGAGGATGCCGCCGACGTGACCAAGTCGGGGCTCTACAAGAACCTCTACACGGCCGAGTACGGCCAGTTCGGCGGCCAGCCCTTCGGTGCGATCGTGGGCAACTACGAATTCGGCCCCGGGGCCCAGGACGTCAAGCTGCTGCAGTACGTCGCCGGCACCGCGGCGATGGCCCACACGCCGTTCATCGCCTCGGCGGGTCCGCAGTTCTTCGGCATCGACAGCTTCGAGCAACTGCCCAACCTGAAGGACCTGTCGTCGGTGTTCGAGGGGCCGCAGTTCGTCAAGTGGAACGCCTTCCGCGAAAGCCAGGACGCGCGCTACGTCGGCCTGACGCTGCCGCATTTCCTGCTGCGCACGCCCTACGGGGCCGACACGGTGCCGAGCAAGAAATTCAACTACCAGGAGAGCGTCGCCGGCGGCAACAAGGACTTTCTCTGGGGCAATGCGGCCTTTGCCTTCGCCTCCCGCCTGACGGACAGTTTCGCCGACTACCGCTGGTGCGCCAACGTGATCGGGCCGCAGGGCGGCGGCACGGTGTCTGACCTGCCGATCTATTCGTACGAGTCGATGGGCGCGATCCAGAACAAGATCCCGACCGACATCCTGATTTCGGAGCGGCGCGAGTTCGAACTGGCCGAGCAGGGCTTCATTGCGCTGACGATGCGCAAGAACAGCGACAACGCCGCCTTCTTCTCGGCCAACTCGGCGCAGAAGCCGAAGTTCTTCGGCCAGAGCAAGGAAGGCAAGGAGGCCGAGCTCAACTACAAGCTCAGCACCCAGCTGCCCTACATCTTCGTGGTCAGCCGGCTGGCGCACTACATCAAGGTGATCCAGCGCGAAAACATCGGGATGTGGAAGGAGCGGGCCGATCTCGAGAAGGAGCTCAACCTCTGGATCCGCCAGTACGTGGCCGACATGGACAACCCGGCCGAAGGCGTGCGCAGCCGCCGGCCGCTGCGGCAGGCGGAAATCAACGTGGTCGATGTCGAGGGCGAGCCGGGCTGGTACCGGGTCGACCTCAAGGTGCGGCCGCATTTCAAGTACATGGGCGCTTCCTTCACGTTGTCGCTGGTCGGCAAGCTGGAGAAGAAATAGCCCCATGCGGGTGTGGCGGTCAATTCATGTTGCAACGGTAGCTTGAATACGACCAAGTGAAATTCTCTGGTCACGCCGCCATCACACAATTGAACCAACGCAGCCATTGAATAGCCCCAAGGTTGCGATGGAAAATTCAAATTCCGCAGGAAAGCTGTATTTGAAATCAAGCGGGGCCGACCATCCGGCAATTCATTGCCGACCAACCGAGAGCCAATAAAATGCCAATGCCGTGCTACCTGACCCTGGAAGGTCAAAATCAAGGAAAAATCGAAGGTTCGACCAAGGTCAAGGGTCATGACGGGAAAATCCTGGTGCAGGCCGTCGAGCACACCATCGAAATCCCGAAGAGCCCGCAAACCGGCCTGCCGACCGGCAAGCGCGTCCATGGACCGACCACGCTCACCAAGGAAATCGACAAGTCGTCGCCGAAGCTGTTCCAGGCGCTGACCTCGGGCGAGCAGATGAAGTCGGTGGTGCTGGAGTTCTATCGGATCTCGCCCAAGGGCACCGAAGAAAAGTACTACACGGTCAAGCTCGAGAACGCGATCCTCACCAGCATCCGCTCGTGGACGCCCAACTGCCTGAACCCCGACAACAAGCAGATGGGGCACATGGAGGACGTTGCCTTCACCTACGAGAAGATCACCTGGACCTTCGATCCCGATGGCATCGAGGCCGAGGATTCCTGGCTCGCACCGAAGTCCTGATCTGCGGGAGTCGATCGCTTTCTGTGAATGAATTCCGCTTGCTCGAACGCGTGGCCCGCTGGGAAAGCGGGACCGCGCGCAGCAACGCCGCACGGGCGACCCTGCTGATCGACTCGGTGATCGCGCATCTGCGCTGCATCCTCAACACGCGCCAGGGCAGCGTGCCGCTCGACCCGCTGTTCGGCGTGCCGGATTTCACCAATCTCGCGGGTGGGCTGTCGGCCGGGTCGGTGCGCGACATCGAGGCCTCGATCCGTCAGGTCATCACGCGCTACGAGCCCAGGCTGCGTGCGCCGCAGGTGGCATTGCGCGCCGATGCCGGCGATCCGATGTCGCTGCGCTTCGATCTCGATGGCCGGCTGAACGTCGATGGCCAGGACATTCCCCTGCACCTGTCCACCATCGTCGGCAGCAACGGCAAGGTCAGCGTGCCGGACCATGCCTTGAGGCGGTGAACGCCGCGCGTTACTCGCTTCCATTGCCATGAGCAAAGCCACCTTTCTTCGCTACTACCAGGACCAGCTTCAGCAGTTGCGCGAGCTGTCGGTCGACTTTTCGCGGGCCAATCCCGCGTTGGCGCCGATGCTCGCAGAGCCGTCGAGCGATCCGGACGTCGAGCGCCTGCTCGAAGGCGTGGCATTCCTCAACGGCCTCACGCGCCAGAAGCTCGACGACGAGTTTCCCGAACTCCTGCAGGAGCTCGCCAACCAGCTCTTCCCGCACTACCTGCGGCCGGTACCGGCGTCGACGCTGGTGGTCTTCGAGCCCAAGGGCATGCTGGCCGAGGCGATGGAGGTGGCCGCCGGCAGCGAACTCGCCTCGCTGCCGGTGGACGGCACGCGCTGCCGCTTCCGCACCAGCCACGCGCTCAAGGTCGAGCCGCTGGCGCTGCGGGGCTTCGAGCTGGTGCAGCACGCCGGCCGGGCGCCGGCATTGCGGCTGGACTTCACGCTGCAGGGCATCGACCTGGCGCAATGGCAGGCCGGGCCGATCCGCTTGTTCCTCGGCGCCAACTTCGCCGAAGCCAGCAACCTGCTGACGCTGCTGATGACGAGGGTGGCGCAGATCGAGGTCGCGGCCGGCAGCCCGCAGCAGGCGGGCGCGCGCTTTGCGCTGGGGCGGCAGGCGCTGCGTTGCGCCGGCTTCGACCACGAGATGCTGGCCTATCCCAACCATGCATTTCCGGGCTTTCGCGTCATCCAGGAGTACTTCGCGCTGCCCGAGAAGCTGCTGTTCGTCGAACTCGACGGCCTCGAGCGGTGGAGCGGCGGGCTCAGCGGCCCCCAGTTCAGCGTCTGGCTGACGCTGACCGACCTGCCCGACTGGATGCCCGAGCTGAGGGAGAACAGCCTGCAGCTCAACGTGGTGCCGGTGCTCAACCTGTTCGAGCACGCGGCCGAGCCGATCCAGAACGAGCACCGCATGAGCGAGTACCGGGTGCGGCCCGAGAACGAGAAGAAGGGGCACTACCAGATCTTCTCGGTCGACCGCGTCTGCGGCTATGTGCAGGGCGCGAGCGAAGAACGCGTCTACACGCCGTTCGGCATGGCCGCCTTGCCGGGCCAGGCGGTGCGGGAGCAGCCGAGCTACAGCCTGTCGCGGCGGGCCGCCACGGTGGGGCGCGGGCAGGACCTGTTCCTGTCGATCGCCACGCCGCGGCAGCAGGAGTTGCAGTCGGAGACGCTGTCGATCACGCTCACCTGCACCAACGCCGAGCTGCCCGAAAGCCTCAAGCTCGGCGACATCGCCCAGCCCACCAGCACGTCGCCCGAGCGGCTGCAGTTTCGCAACATCCGCCCGGTCACGCCGCAGCTCAATCCGCCCGCGGACGAGCACCTGCTGTGGCGGATGATTTCGCACATCTCGCTCAACTTCCTGTCGCTCGCCGATGCGGCGAACCTCAAGATGCTGCTGGGCCTGTACGTCTTCTCTGAACGGCAGGACCATGGCCGCGAGATCGCGAACCGCCATCGCATCGCCGGCATCGAGTCGCTCGACGCCGTCCCCGAGACCCGGCTGATCGGCCGCCGCATGCTGAGCGGCCAGCGGCTGCGCCTGGTCTGCCGCAGCAGCCACTTCGCCAGCCTGGGCGGCCTCTACGTGTTCGGCTGCGTGATCGAGCGCTTCCTGGGCGACTACGCCGCGATCAACGCGTACACGCGGCTGGAGCTGAAGGACACCGACAGCGGCGCCGTCTTCGAATGGCCGGCGAGATTGGGGCGGCAATGCCTGCTTTGAAGGACGAACTGCTCGCGCATGGCGCCGGCTACGGCTACTTCCAGGCCATCCGGCTGATGCGGCGCGCGGGTGCTTCGAGCATTCGGGTGCGGCCCAACCTGAGCCTGGGCTTCCCCGACACCGACATCGACCGCATCGAGCCGATGCCGGGCCCGGCCGCGGACGGCGGCGGCGACGCCTACCGCGTCACGGCCAATTTCTTCGGCCTCTACGGCGTCTCGTCGCCGCTGCCGACCTTCTATTCCGAGGACCTGCTCGACGACCAGCGCGAAGGCCGGCATGCCAGGCGCGATTTCTTCGACATCCTGCACGCGTCGCTCTATCCGCTGCTGTTCGAGGCCTGGCGCAAGTACCGCCTGCAGCTGCGCGCGGTCGAAGAGAACGATGCCGATGCGCTCGACATGCTGTATGCCTTCGCCGGCCTGGGCTCCGCGCAGCAGCGCGACGGGCTGCCGGGCGCCGGCGGCCTGCTGCGCCACCTCAACCTGTTCGCGCAGCGCACCCGCTCCGCGCTGGGCCTGCGCACGCTGCTCGCCGATGCCTTCGCTCCGGCGGCGGTCGAGGTCGAATCCTGCGTGCCGCAGTGGGTGCCCATCCCGGCGGACCAGCGTCTGCGGCTCGGCCTGCAGGCGAACGTGCTCGGCGAAGACTGCCCGCTCGGCGTGCAGGTCGAGGACAGCGACAACCTGCTGCGCATCGTGATCGGCGACCTGCCCGAGTCCCTGTTCCAGCAACTGCTGCCCGGCGCCGACGGCCATCGGTGGCTGCAGTTCCTGGTGCGCTTCTATCTCACGCGGCCGCTGCAGGTGGCCGTCGAGCTGCGCCTGAAGCAAGGCGAGGGCCGCGGCGCGCGCCTGGGTGCGGCATCGTGGTCGCGGCTGGGCCTCGACACCTGGACGCCCGGAGAGCCGGCCGACGGCGCGCCGGCCGCCAGTTTCCTCCTGGCGCCGCAACTCATCTCTCCCACTAGGAATCCATCCCATGCTGCTGGTTGACCTCAAGCCGCTCGTCGGCCGCCTCGATGGCTACTGCAAGGAATCGCTCGAGAACGCGGTCGGGCTCTGCGTCTCGCGCGGCCACTACGAGATCACGATCGAGCACCTGCTGCACAGGCTGCTCGACGAGCCGCAGGCCGATCTGCCGCTGCTGCTGCGACAGAACGGCGTCGACGCCGGCACGCTGCGCCAGGGCGTCGAGCGCGTGCTGGAAGATCTGCGCGCGGGCAACACCGGCCGGCCGGCGTTCTCGCCGCTGCTGCTGGAGCTGCTGCAGGATGCCTGGCTGCTCGGCTCGGTCGACCTGGGACAGTCGCTGATCCGTTCCGGCGCCGTGCTGGCGGCGCTGGTGGCGCGCGCGAACTTCTATGCCGGCGGCAGCATCGGGCCGCTGCTGGGTCCGCTGGTCAAGGAGACCCTGCTGGCGCAGTTCCCCGCCGTGTGCGCCGGCTCGATCGAGGGCCATCCCGCGTCGCCCCAGGGCGGCGGCGACGGCGCGGAGCGCGCCGGTCCGGCCGGCGGCGCGATCGCCAGGTACTGCGAGAACTTCACCGAGAAGGCGCGCGCCGGCAAGATCGACCCGGTGTTCGGGCGCGATGCCGAGATTCGCCAGATGGTCGACATCCTGGCGCGGCGGCGCAAGAACAACCCGATCTGCGTCGGCGACCCGGGGGTCGGCAAGACCGCGGTGGTCGAGGGGCTGGCGCTGCGCATCGTCGAGGGCGACGTGCCCGACATGCTCAAGGACGTGAGCCTGCTGGGCCTCGACATGGGCATGCTGCAGGCCGGCGCCAGCGTCAAGGGCGAGTTCGAGAACCGGCTCAAGGGCGTGATCGAGGAAGTGAAGGCCTCGGCGACGCCGATCATCCTCTTCATCGACGAGGCGCACACGCTGATCGGCGCCGGCGGGCAGGCCGGCACCTCCGACGCGGCCAACCTGCTCAAGCCGGCGCTCGCGCGCGGCGAGCTGCGCACCATCGCCGCGACCACCTGGGCCGAATACAAGAAGTACTTCGAGAAGGACGCCGCGCTCGCGCGCCGCTTCCAGCTCGTCAAGCTCGACGAGCCCGACGTCGCCACCGCCGTGCAGATCCTGCGCGGCCTGCGCGACCGCTACCAGGAGGTGCACCAGGTCGCGATCCGCGACGATGCGCTGGTGGCGGCGGCCGAGCTGTCGAGCCGCTACATCAGCGGTCGCCAGCTGCCCGACAAGGCGGTCGACCTGCTCGACACCGCCTGTGCGCGGGTCAAGGTGCTGCAGAACGCGAAGCCCGACCTGCTCGAGGACACCGAACGCCGCATGCAGGCGCTCGAGCGCGAAAAGCGCGGCCTGCAGCAGGATGCCGACAATCGCCAGCCGGTCGAGGCGCAGCGCTTCACCGACATCGATGCGCAGCTCGACACCCTCGCCACCCAGGCCGAGGACCTGCGTGCGCGCTGGCAGGCGCAGCGCGCGGCGGCGCAGGCGCTGCTGCAGGCGCGCGGCACATTCAGCGCGGCGCGGCGCGAGGCGGTTGACGTCGGCGCAGAAGCCACGTCGCCCGCGCTGAAGGCGCTGGACGACGCGGTGCTGCAGGCCGAGCGCGCCTTCATCGAGGCGCAGGGCAGCGAAGCCCTGGTGCGCATCGACGTCGATCCCGACGTGGTGGCCAAGGTGGTGTCGGACTGGACCGGCGTGCCGGTCGGCAAGATGCAGCGCGACCAGGCCACCACCGCACTGGGCCTGGCCGATGCCCTCAAGCGCCGCATCCGCGGCCAGGATGCGGCGCTCGACCAGGTGGCGGAGATCGTCAAGACCGCGAGCTCGGGCCTCAACGATCCGCGCCAGCCGCTGGGCGTCTTCCTGCTGGTCGGCCCCTCGGGCGTGGGCAAGACCGAGACCGCGCTGGCAGTGGCCGACCTGCTGTTCGGCGACGAGAAGTCGACCGTGGTCGTGAACATGAGCGAGTTCCAGGAGCGCCACAACGTCAGCCGCCTGATCGGCTCGCCGCCGGGCTATGTCGGCTACGGCGAAGGCGGCCTGCTGACCGAGGCGGTGCGCCAGCGGCCGTACTCGGTGGTGCTGCTCGACGAGGTCGAGAAGGCCCACCTGGACGTGCTGAACCTGTTCTACCAGGTGTTCGACAAGGGCATGCTGTCCGACGGCGAAGGCAAGGAGATCGACTTCGCCAACACGGTGATCTTCCTGACCTCGAACCTGGCCACCGACGTCATCACCGAGATGACGCAGGGCGGCGAGCGGCCCGATCCGGCGGTGCTCGCGGGCGCGATCCGCCCGCTGCTGTCGAGCCACTTCAAGCCGGCGCTGCTGGCGCGCATGACCATCGTGCCGTACGCGACGCTCGACGCGCAGGCGCTGGGCGGCATCGTGCGGCTCAAGCTCGAGCGCATCGTCCAGCGGCTGGCGCACAACAACAAGATGCGCTTCAGCTACACGGAGGCGGTGGTCGAGCGCATCGCGGCGCGCTGCACCGAGGTCGAGACCGGCGCCCGCAACATCGACTTCATCCTGCGCGGCAACGTGCTGCCGATGATGTCGCAGCAGATCCTGCAGCGCATGGGCAGCGGCGAGCCGGCCGGCGCGGTGCATCTCGATGTCGACGCCCAGGGCGAGTTCGCGGTGAGCTTCGCCGGCGACGAAGCCGAGGCCTGATCGGGAAACCTGCATCCATGAGCACCGTCGCCGAACGCCTTCCCGCCGACCGCCGCTTCGAGTTCAGCAGCGAGGCCTGTCCGCCGGACACCTTCGCGGTCGTCCGCTTGAGCGGCGTCGAGGCGATCTCGAAGCCCTATCGCTTCGAACTGGTGCTGGTCTCCGACGACGCGGCGATCGACTTCGAGCACGTGGTCGGCGCCGGTGCCCAGCTGCGCATCCTGGCGCCCGACGATGCGACGCGCGCGACGCCCTATGCGGGCATGCTGGCCGAGTTCGACCAGCTCCACCAGGCCGGCGGCTTCACCTTCTACCGCGCGGTGCTGGTGCCGCGGATGTGGCAGCTGTCGCTGTACCGCAATTCCGAGGTCTACCTCAACGAGCAGACGATTCCGGAGATCGTCGAAGGCCTCCTGAACGGCGCCAGGTTCAGCGCCAGCCATGACTACACGCTGAAGCTCACGGGCCAGTACCGGCTGCACAGCTACGTGTGCCAGTACCAGGAAACGCCGCTGGCCTTCATCTCGCGCTGGCTGGAACGCGAAGGCATCTACTACTACTTCGAACAGGCCGATGGCGTCGACCGGCTGGTGCTGCTCGACGACAAGTCGGCCCAGCCGGCGCAGGCGGTGGCGGTCAACTACCGGCCGGCCGACGAGCTCGATGTCGGCCTCGCGCCCGATTCGGTCCAGGGCTTGGTCTGCCGCTCGCGCATGCTGCCCCGCACGCTGGTGCTGCAGGGCTACAACCACCGGCGCGCCAGCGTCTCGCTGGAGGTGAAGGCCGAGGTCTCGCCCAGCGGTCTCGGCGAGGAGATGCTCTACGGCGAGAACTTCCGCAGCGATGAAGAGGGGCAGCGCTACGCCGACATCCGGGCGCAGGAGCTGCGCTGTGGCGCGCGTGTGTTCAGCGGCGAGGCCACTGCGGTGGGCCTGCGCAGCGGCCACTTCATGGACCTGTCGCACCATTACCGCGAAGACTTCAATGGCCGCTACCTGGTCACCGAGATCACGCACGAAGGCTCGCAGGCCGGTGCGCTGCTGGAGGGCCTGAAGACGCCCTTCAACGAGCGCGAAGGGCAGACCATCTACCGCAACAGCTTCGTCGCACTGCCCGCGGCCACGCAGTTCCGGCCCGCGCGCACCACACCCAAGCCGCGCGTGGCCGGCACCATCAACGCCACCATCGACGCCGAGGGCAGCGGCGAATACGCCGAGCTCGACGCCTACGGCCAGTACAAGGTGCAGATCCCCTTCGACCGCACCGAGAAGGGTGCCGCCAAGGGCTCGGCCCCGGTGCGCATGGCCTCGCCCTATGCGGGCAGCGACCACGGCATGCACTTTCCGCTGCACAAGGGTGCGGAGGTTCTGCTGTCCTTCACCGATGGCGATCCCGATCAGCCGGTGATCCTGGGGGCGGTGCCGAACTCCGACAACCCGAGCGTGGTCGACGCCAGGAATCCGCGCCTGAGCATGATCCACACGAAGGGCGGCAACGAGATCGGCTTCGACGACACCAAGGGCAAGGAGGCCATGTGGCTGCGTTCGCCTTACCAGGAATCGGCGCTGATCATCGGAGCTCCCAGGCCGGCAGCGCCGCAGGCGTCGGCGTCGGTGGGGTCGGCCGCAGCGTCACCGGCACCGCCTGCCGCACCCGGGAACATCTTCCAGGCCACCAAGGGCGGCAGCGACAAGGTGACCTTTGGCACCGACAACACGATGAGCTTCGGGTCCAAGAACACGCTGTCCCTGGGCACCGAGGCGAGCCTGGCGGCCTCGTTTGCCAACAAGGTGACGATGGGGACCTCCCTGTCCATCAACTTCGCCACCGACGTCAAGTGGAACATGAACGCCGTGCCGTTCACGGACGTCGTCAAGAGCGTCACGATCGACGATACGGATTCGGTGACATTGAAGAAGTCGTTCACCAGCAATGCATGGGACACCGTCACGCTCACTGCCGGCGCGCGCACGGCCGCCATCGACAATCTGGCGCTCACCACCGAGCTGAACGTCTTGCGCGTAGCCGTTCTCGCCTACACCGGACTCAACCTTGCGCAGTCCACAGTCTTCGGCATGGCGGTCAACGGCTCGGCCGGGGGCGTGCTGACGCCCGACGATGCCGAACGACTCAACGCGGAGGAAAAGAAGCGTGCCGATCCGCCGGGCGCCTCTCAGGCAGGCGGCTTCATGGGGTGGCCGGGTATCGTGACCAAGTTCGGCACCGATGCCGTCATGAACGGCGTGGCCCTGCTGCTCATCCAGCAGCGTGCACAGGCGCTCGCGGCAAAGATCAAGGCACTCAAGAGCTTGAGCCGCATGACCTTGAGCGACCAAGGCATCGTTCAGACCTTCGGTGAAGACGACCAGGAAGCAAAGTTCGAACTGAACAACTTTGGCATCCAGGCGACCAGCGCACGGTTTCAGATCCAGAGCCGGTACTTGGTGGATGTCGAGGCCGAAAGCTGGATTGGCCTGCGCTCGCCGTTCATTGCGCTGGGGCAGCCGGGTGCCGGCGCCGGACCTGCACTCGTCAAGATCGACGAGAAGAAAAAGACCGTGCGTTTGGAGACTTCGCAATCCTCGCTGGAGCTCAATGATGACACCACCACGCTGGTCGCGGACAAGATCAGTGTCGGTCATGGATTGACTGTCCCGAACCCGCTTGCGGGCACATTGCTGCTCAACGAGATCGCGGCAAGAAAAACCGTGATTGCTGCGAAGCAAGCTGCCGACAAGCTCTTTATCAAATACGAAAATGCGCGAACTGAGGCTGGAAAAGATCTGGCAAGAGAGGCCTGGTACGTCGCAGAAGATTTGCATGTTGAAACCAGAAAAAAGTGGGAGGCGATCAAGGCCGAGCAGGCCGTGCGCGACGCACCCACTACGTTTCTCAACGGCTTGACGGTCGACGCCACCACCACCGCGCTCACGCACACCGGCACGTCGGTGAAGGTCATGCCAACGGGCGTGGCAATCGAATACGGCGCCAACAACCTCACGGTGGACGCCTCGGGGCTCAAGGGCAACGGGCTGCTCATCAAGCTCGGCTGAAGCGCATGACATCGACGATCTCCCAACGCCTGCCCGCCGACCGCCGCTTCGAGTTCAGCAGCGAGGCCTGCCCGCCGGACACCTTTGCGGTGGTGCGGATGAACGGCTTCGAGGCCATCTCGAAGCCCTATCGCTTCGAACTGGTGCTGGTGTCCGACGATGCGAAGATCGACCTGGCGCGGGTGCTGGCGGCCAACGCCGCCCTGCGCATCCTGGCGCCCGACGATGCGACGCGCGCAACGCCCTATGCGGGCATGCTGGCCGAGTTCGACCAGCTTCACCAGGCCGGCGGCTTCACCTTCTACCGCGCGGTGCTGGTGCCGCGGCTGTGGCAACTGTCGCTCTACCGCACGTCGGAGGTCTACCTCCATGAGCAGACGATCCCCGAAATCGTCGAAGGCATCCTCAAGGGGGCCAGGCTCAACCCGGCGCACGATTACGCGCTCAAGCTCAAGGAACGTTATCGCCCGCGCAGCTACGTCTGCCAGTACCAGGAAACGCCGCTGGCCTTCATCTCGCGCTGGCTGGAGCGCGAGGGCATCTACTACTTCTTCGAGCAGGTCGACGGCCGCGACCGGCTGGTGCTGCTTGACGACAAGGTGGCCCAGCCGGCGCAGACGGCGGCGGTCAACTACCGGCCGGCCGACGAACTCGATGTCGGCCTGGCGCCCGATTCGGTCCAGGGCTTCGTCTGCCGCACGCGCCCGTTGCCCCGCACGCTGGTGCTGCAGGACTACAACCACCGGCGCGCGGGCCTGCCGCTGGTGGTGGAGACCGAGGTCTCGCCCAGCGGCCTGGGCGAGGAGATGCTCTACGGCGAGAACTTCCGCACCGAGGAGGAAGGCCGGCGCTACGCGACGATCCGGGCGCAGGAGCTGCGCTGCGGCGGATGCGTGTTCAGCGGCGAGGCCACCGCGGTCGGCCTGCGCAGCGGCCATTTCATGGACTTGTCGCGCCACTACCGCGATGACTTCAACGGCCGCTACCTGGTCACCGAGATCACGCACGAAGGCTCGCAGGCCGGCGCGCTGCTGGCCGGGCTGAAGACGCCCTTCAACGAGCGCGAAGGTCAGACCTTCTATCGCAATACCTTCATGGCCTTGCCCGCGGCCACGCAGTTCCGGCCCGCGCGCAGCACGCCCAAGCCCCGCGTGGCGGGCACCATGAGCGCCACGGTGGACGCCGAGGGCTCGAGCGAGTACGCCGAACTCGACCAATACGGCCAGTACAAGGTGCAGATTCCGTTCGACCGCACCGAGAAGGGCGCCGCCAAGGGATCGGCGCCGGTGCGCATGGCCTCACCCTACGCGGGCAGCGAGCATGGCATGCACTTCCCGCTGCACAAGGGCACGGAGGTGTTGCTGTCCTTCGCCGACGGGGATCCGGACCAGCCGGTGATCCTTGGGGCGGTGCCGAATTCGGTCAACCCGAACGTCGTGGACCAGCGCAATCCGCACGACAACCTCATCAGCACCAAGGGCGGCAACCAGATGCTGATGAGCGACACCAAGGGCAAGGAGGTGATCTGGCTGCACTCGCCGTTCCACAAGAGCAGCATCGGTGTCGGCTCGGTCCATCCGGAAGGTGGCGGCAGCATCTACGAGGCCACCACCGGGGGCAAGGATTCGGTGTCCTTCGGCAACAGCAATTCGATGAGTTTCGGGCCGGCGAATTCGCTGTCGCTGGGTACCAAGGCATCGATCGGTGCGGCCTTCTCCAACGATGTCTCGTTCGGCAGCAAGATCGGGATCGACGTCTCTTCCAGCCTCAGCTGGAAGGCCAACCTTGGGCGGCTGCCGTCCGTCGGCAGCATCTTCGACGGCTCGCACGGCCTCATGAACGTGTCGATCGACGATTCGAAAAGCGTGAAGCTGTCGCGCTCCTTCGGCGGCTCTTCGACCGGGACTGCGACCATCGCCGCCGGGGCACTGAGTGGGGAGGCGTCGACCCTCGATCTCGAGACATCGCTGATGGCGCTGCGAGGCATGATCGCCGGGTACTCGACGCTGAACTTCGCTCAGTCCGCCGTCTTCGGCATGGCGGTGAACGGGAGCGCCGACGGGGCCCTGCTGGGCGGGACACAGAAGGACCAGAAGGCGGAGCAGGAGCGCAAGGACGCGGCGTGGACCGAAAAGGAGGCGACGGACAAGGCCGCCGAGAAAACGAATCTCAAGACGCCGGCCGATGTCGAGGCCAAGGGCCCGGAAGCGGTCAAGGCATGGAAGGCCGACGAAGAGAAGAAGATCGACGAGAAATACAAGCGCCGCGCCGCCGAACAGGCCGCGCCGTCGAACCCGCAACGCCAGACCCTGCAAGGATGGCCCGGCATCATCGGCAAGTTCGGTCTGGACGCCGTGTCCAACGTGGCCGCGATGGCCTTGATCCAGTGGTACGGGCGGACCATTGCGGCGAAGATCGAAGAACTGAAGCTGGTCAGCAAGATGGAATTGGGGGAGGCGGGCATCACGCAGTCGGTCAACGGCGACGATGCGCCGTGGCAACTGCGGCCGTCATTGGCGCCGACGATGGACGTTCGCTGCGAGTTCGGGATGTCCCCGATCACCGGCGTGACTCTCAAGGCCGCAGGGAAAACTGACTGGGATGCCAATCCGCCTACCGACGGAACCATCGGTTTGGAGTCCAGGCTCATCAGCTTGACCGCCGACACCCTCGATCTCAGTGCGCCGACGGGAAGTCTTGGCCGGGCCGCCAACGGGAACTTCGTGGGCTTCTCTTATTCGGAATCCGGCGACAAGGCAACTCTGGGTTCCACAGGCGCCTTCGTCTCGGCCTCCGGGACGGCCTTGGATCTGTGCGCTCCCAAGGTCGAGATCGGCAAGAAGGAGAAGGCCGACCTGCTTGCCGCTGCCATCGTCGCGGAGCAAGCCGCGCACACGACGAAACTCGCGGCGGACCCTGTACTCAGGGCGGCCCGGCTGGCGCTGCGCACCGCCAAGGCGCTCCCCGGGGCCGGGGCATTTGGCCCCGCCGATCCGCTGGTGGTGGCCGTCGATCAGGCCCAAACGACGGTCAATACGGCGAACAGACTGTGGAAGCGCAGCACGTCCGACAGGGTCAAGGCAGCGGCCGCCTTCCAGGCGTTCCCATTGATGCAGGGCCTGACCATCGACGCCCAGGCGGCTTCGTTGACGTTCGGCGCGGCCGGTTGGAAGGCATCGAACGCCGGTCTCGAAATGAAATTCGGCCCAGCGAGCGCGAGCTTCAACGCCGTGGGCGTCAGTATGGACGGCAACATCATCAAGCTGGGTTGAGAGCCATGGCATCCACTCACCTCGCAATCGATCCGTCATGAAGATCATCAAGCCCGACACCATGGCCGTGGTCCATCGCGTCCTGCGCTGGCAGCAACAGGACCGCCTCAGCCTGGGCCTGGTAGCGTTGTTTCCGTTGGCGTCGGCACGCCTCGATGCGCTGCTGCCCGAGACCGAGCTCTGGCAGCGTCTGCCGCAGGCGCCCGGCGCGCCGGCGGTGCTCGACGAGGGCTATCCCAAGCCGCGGGCCGAGTTCCTGCTATATGGCGAGGCCTGCGCGCCCGGTGGCGCTGCGGTCACCGAACTGGCGGTTCGCGCGCATGTGGGCAGCCTCGACAAGCCCTTGATCGTGCGCGGCGACCGGCACTGGAGCGCACTCGGTACCGCCTCGTCGCCCGCGCCCTTCGTGCGCATGCCGATCGTGCCGGCCACTGCGTCCGGCGGTCCGGGCGACGCGGCCAACCCGCTCGGCAAAGGCGCGCCTGCCCTGCCCAACGTGGAGGATCCGCGCCATCCGATCGCCTTCAAGGACGACCGGCCGGCGCCGGCCGGTTACTGGGGCGTGGACAGCAGCGCGGCGCAGCGCCAACGCCATCTGGGCAAGGTCGGGGCGCAGTGGCTGCAGAAGACCTGGCCGCACCTGCCCGAAGACACGGCCGGCGATTTCTTCCAGAGCGCGCCGCCGGACCAGCGCCTGGCGGGCTGGTTCGCGGGCGACGAGGCCATCGAGCTTACCCATCTGCACCCCGAACATCCGCGCCTCGACAGCGCGCTGCCCGCGCTGCGCGGGCGTTGCTTCGCGCTGCGCGGCAAAGGTCCGGACGCCGTGTTCAAGGAGATCGAGACGTACGCCGAGACCCTGTGGCTGATGCCGGGCCTGGGCCTCGGCGCGTTGCTCTATCGCGGCACGCTCGCGGTGGACGACGAAGAGGCCCGTGACGTCGCGGGCGTGGTCGCGGGCTGGGAGCCGCTGCGCGAGGCCCGCTGGCCCGAATCCCATTACCGCGACCAGTTGCCGGCCGAGGCGCCGGTGGGCGCTGCCGCAGCGGCCGCCAAGGCGGCGCAGCCGGCGGCAGCCCGGGCTGCTGCTGCTGGGGCCGCGGTGGCCGCAGTGGCGGCGGTGGCGGCGGGCGCGGCCAGCCCGCTGGCGGCTGCAGCGCCTGCGGCACTGGCGGCGGCGGCGGGCGGCGTCGCAT
>NZ_JBFUFO010000027.1:0-52298 GCF_056403395.1 Variovorax sp. P2_H12
GTGCGGGACGGGCGATCCCCTCTGCGCCGCTGAGGAGCGCAGCTTCAGGCGGATCAAGGGCCGCGCGTGTCTGAGCGCAGCGAGTTTGCGCGGACCCCGCCTGAAGCGAGCACCGGAAGGGAGCCCGAAGGGCCGGCGCAGTGGGGTCGACTGGCCCGTACCGCGTGACGGGCGCTCTTCCAAGGGACAAGGGACAAAAGGGACACCCCAGACCCAACGCGCCTAGTTCATCCCCTCGATCGCCTCCCGCATGCACCGCGTGATGCTCCGCACGGCGACCGAATCCGGCCGCCCGGCGAAGCGCAGCGCGCGGATCGGCACCGGGATATGGGGCTCCAGCGTCAGCACGTCGACCTTGTTTCGATCGGCCGAGCTCGCGGTGCAGCCGTCGACCAGCGCCACGCCCAGCCCGTGATGTGCCATCGCCAGCGCCGCGTGATAGGTCTGCACCGTCACCACCGCCTGGAAGCCGACGCCGGCCTGACGGCAGGCCTGGCTCAGGCTGGTGCCGACAGGGTCGCGGCTGTCGAGGCCGACCACCGGCAGCTTCACGAGGTCATGCAGCGCCACCGAGCCGTTGCGCAGCAGCGGCCGCGGCAGCATGCCCTTGGGCGCGATGCAGACCATGCGGCTGTCGGCCAGTTCCTCCTGCGTCAGCGAGGGGTGCACCGCCGGACTGAACGCGAACCCCACGTCAGCTTCCTGCAGCAGCAGCGCCGACATGATCTGCGGCGAGTGCAGCGACTCGACCGTCACCGCGATCGCCGGATGCTGCTCGCGAAATCGCTTGAGCGCGCGCGGCAGCACCTCGTAGCTGAGCGCGAGCACGCTCAGGATGCGCAGCTCGCCCGTCTCGCTGGCGGTGCGCAGGTTGGCGGCGAGACGCTGCACCTCGTCGAGTTGCGCGAACAGCCGCTCGATGTGCGGATACAGCGTCAGCGCCTCGGTGGTCGGCGCGAGTCTGCCCTTGGCGCGCTGGAACAGCGGGAAGCCGAGCTGGATCTCGGCATGCTGCAGGGTCCGGCTGACCGCCGGCTGCGTGATGTTGATCAGCCGCGCCGCCGCGCTCACGCTGCCCGTGAGCATGATCGCGTTGAAGACCTCGATGTGGCGCAGGCGCATGGGATCAGGCCTGCGCCCCCTCGGGCGGCAGCGACGACACGAAGTGCGGCGCGTGGGGGCTTTTCACATCAGGGCGCCGGACGTCCGACCTTGCCGCGCGAGATGTCCATGATCAACTGCGCCGAGAGGTACAGCCGCGGCTCGATCGAATCGACCAGCACGTACTCGGCATCGGCCGAATGGGCGCCGAAGCCCTGCAGGCCGAAGCGCTCGACCACCGCCGCCTTGGTCTTCAGCGCCGCGAAGGCGGCATCGGTGCCGCCGCCGGCGACCTTGTCGTCCGCGCCGAGCTCGCGGCCCAGTTCCTTGTAGATCTGCTGCGCGTGCAGCGCCAGCGCGCGCGAGGCGTCGGTGGCCTCGAGCGGCGGGCGGCGGCGCTCGAACTTCATCTCGACCTTGGCCTGCGGCACCAGCTGCTTCTTGACGCGCTCCTGGATCTGCTGCTCGATGCGGTCGTAGTCGCTGACCTTCAGCACCCGCACGTCGGCGCCCGCCGTGGCGCTGGCCGGGATCACGTTGCGGTTGCTGCCCGCGCGCGAGATGGTCCAGTTCATCTTCAGCCCGGTCGCCGGATCGGACAGGTCGCGCATCTGCAGGATCTGATGCGACAGCTCGTACAGCGCATTCACGCCCTGCTCCGGCGCCGAGCCCGCATGCGAGGCCTTGCCCGTGACATTCAGGGTGACGGAAGCGATGCCCGCGGTGGCCAGCGAGAGCTTGTCGCCCTGGACCGGGGCGCCTTCGTAAGACAGCACGACGTCGTGCTCGCCGCCCAGCTTCGTGATCAGCTGGCGGCCGCCGGGCGAACTGATCTCCTCGTCGCCGTTGATCAGCACCGTGAGCGTGCCGTACTCCTTGAAGTCCATCGCCTTGAGCAGCGCCAGCGTATGGGCGATCACCGCGATGCCCTGCTTGTCGTCGGCGATGCCCAGGCCATAGGCCTTGTCGCCCTCGACGCGGAAGGGCTGCTTGTTCAGCATGCCGATCTGGTAGACCGTGTCCATGTGGGCGATGAGCATGATCTTCTTCGTGCCCGTGCCCTTGAAAGTCGCGCGCACGACCTTGCCGATCTTCTCGGGCGTGTCTTCCATGCGGTAGGCCTCCGCCGAGGGATCGATCAGCTCGACCTGGCCGCCAAGCGCGCGGAACTTGTCGGCGATCAGGTTGGCGATCTTGTCGAGGCCCTCGAGGTCGCGGCTGCCGGATTCGATCGAGACCAGCTGGTTCAGCGTCTCGAGCAGCGCGGGCTTTTCCTTGGCGGCCAACGTGGCGATGCGTTCGTCGGGGACGGCGAAGGCGCTGCCCATCCAGGCAGCGCAGGCGGCGCAGAGCGCGAAGGTGGCGATTTTGGAGCGATTCATTCGGTGTGTGTCTTCCTTGGATGTGTTCAGTGGGCTTTGTCCCAGTTGGGACCAAAGCCGATTTCCGCGAGCAGCGGCACCTTCAGGTCCGCCACGCCCGCCATTAGGCGTGGGATCTCGGTGCGGACCCATTCGACTTCCGCTTCGGGCACTTCGAACACCAGTTCGTCGTGCACCTGCATGATCATCTTCGTGCCGCGCTGCTCGGCGTCGAGCACCTGCTGCACCTTGACCATGCTGAGCTTGATCAGGTCGGCCGCGGTGCCCTGCATCGGCGCGTTGATGGCGGCCCGCTCGGCGCCGCCGCGGCGCGGACCGTTGGGCGAGTTGATCTCGGGCAGGTAGAGCCGGCGGCCGAACACGGTCTCCACATAGCCCTTCTCCTTGGCCAGCGCCTTGGTCTCGTCCATGTAGACCTTCACGCCCGGATAGCGCGCGAAATAGCGCTCGATGTAGGAGGCTGCGGCCTTGGTCTCGATGCCCAGGTTGCGCGCCAGCCCGAAGCTGCTCATGCCGTAGATCAATCCGAAGTTAATGACCTTCGCATAGCGGCGCTGCTCGCTCGACACCTGGTCGACCGGCACGCCGAAGACTTCGCCCGCGGTCGCGCGGTGCACGTCGATGCCCTCGGTGAAGGCCCGCAGCAACGATTCGTCGCCGCTGATGTGGGCCATGATGCGCAGCTCGATCTGCGAGTAGTCCGAGCTCGCGATCACGCGGCCGGCGGGCGCCACGAAGGCTTCGCGCACGCGCCGGCCTTCGGGCGTCCGGATCGGGATGTTCTGCAGGTTCGGGTCGTTGCTCGACAGCCGCCCGGTCACCGCCACCGCCTGCGCGTAGTGCGTGTGCACCCGGCCGCTGCGCGGATTGGCCAGCAGGCCCAGCTTGTCGGTGTAGGTGCCCTTGAGCTTGGAAAGGCCGCGATGTTCGAGAATCTTGGCGGGCAGCGGGAAGTCCTCGGCCAGCTTCTCGAGCACCTCCTCGTCGGTGCTCGGCGCGCCGCTCGGCGTCTTCTTGATGACCGGCAGCCCGAGCTTGGTGAAGAACACCTCGCCGATCTGCTTCGGCGAGCCGAGGTTGAAGGGCTGGCCCGCCAGCTCGTAGGCCTCCTGCTCGAGCGCCATGATGCGCTTGCCGAGCTCGTTGCTCTGCGACGCCAGCGTCGGCGCGTCGATCAGCACGCCATTGCGCTCGATCCGGTAGAGCGTCTCGCTGGAGGCGATCTCCAGTTCGTAGATGAAGCGCAGCTTCTCGTCGGCCTGGAGCCGGGGCCAGAGCACGCGGTGCACGTCGAGCGTCTGGTCGGAGTCCTCGCAGGAATACTCGGCCGCCTTGTCGATCGCCACCTGGCTGAAGGAAATCTGGTGCGCGCCCTTGCCGCAGAGGTCCTCGTAGTCGATGCCGCTGCGGCCCAGGTGCCGCTCGGCGAGGCTCGCCAGGCCATGGGGCTTGTGCACTTCGAGCACGTAGCTCTGCAGCATGGTGTCGTGTGCGTAGCCCTGCACCTCGATGCCGTGGTTGGCGAACACATGGCGATCGTACTTGACGTGCTGGCCCAGCTTCTTCTTCGCGCCGTTCTCCAGCCATGGCCGGAGCTTCTCGAGCACTTCGTCGCGCGGCAGCTGCGCCGGCGCGTCGGGGTAGTTGTGGGCCACCGGGATGTAGGCCGCCTCGCCGGGCTTGACGCTGAAGCTCAGGCCGACGATCTCGGCGCGCATCTCGTCGAGCGAGGTGGTCTCGGTGTCGATGGCGACCAGCTCGGCGGCCTCGATCTTCGCCAGCCAGGCGTCGAAGGCCTCCCAGGTCATGACCGTGTCGTAGGCCAGGTTGCTCACCTTCTCGGCGGCTTTCTGGGCGGGATCGCTGAACAGGTCGATGCCGCCCTCGGGCCCCTTGCGTTTCTTGTTCTCCTCGATCAGCTCGGGCGGCACCGCGTGCGACTCGAGCGACTTGACCAGGCTCTTGAAGCCGAACTGCTCGTAGAAGTCCTTGAGCGCATCGGTCTGCTGCACGCCGATCGCGATCCCCTCCAGCGCCGGCAGGCCGCTCACGTGTTCGCCGAGATCGCAGTCGGTGCGGATGGTGACGAGGCGCCGGCCCTGGGGCAGCCAGTCGAGCGCGCGGCGGAGGTTTTCGCCGGCCTGGCCCTTGACCTCGTCGGCACGCGCGATCAGGGCCTCGAGCGAGCCGTATTCGAGCAGCCATTTGGCAGCGGTCTTCGGGCCGACCTTCTGGACGCCGGGCACGTTGTCGACGGTATCGCCCACCAGCGTCTGGTAGTCGATCATCAGCTTCGGCGGCACGCCGAATTCGGCTGTCACACCCGCCACGTCGCGCTTCTTGCCGTTCATCGTGTCGATGATCGTGATGTGTTCGTCCACCAACTGGCTCATGTCCTTGTCGCCGCTGGACACGATCACCTCAATGCCCTGGTCGGCGGCGGTCCGCGCCAGCGTCCCGATCACATCGTCGGCCTCGACCCCGGACACGCACAGCACCGGCCAGCCGAGCATCCGCACCACCTGGTGGATCGGCTCGACCTGGCTGCGCAGGTCGTCCGGCATCGGCGAGCGGTTGGCCTTGTAATCCGGGTACCAGTCGTCGCGGAAGGTCTTGCCGGGGGCGTCGAAGACGCAGGCCGCGTAGTCGGCCCGCACCTCGCGCCGCAGCGCCTGCATCATGTTGATCATCCCGCGGATGGCCCCGGTGGCCGGGCTGCTGTTGTCGCCCGGAACGGCGCGCAGATCGGGCATCGCGTGGAAGGCGCGATAGAGGTAGCTCGATCCGTCGACGAGCAGCAGCGTTTTCTTGTCGGTCATCGGGCCATTTTGCCGTGCCCCGCGGCCTCCCCCGGAAGACGGAAAAGATCGGCACTTACTTCTATCTCCGGACCGGACGCGGACCTACAATCCCACGCATGTCCTCCTCCATGCTCCTCGTTCGCCTCGCCACGCTCGTGCTGGCCTGTGCCGCGCCCGTCGCTGTCGTTTTTGCGCAAAACCCGCAGCCGTCGGCCCCGGCGCCTGCCCAGGGACAGCAGGACCCGGACAAGGCGGCCGGCCGCCAGAACCAGAGGATCGAGCGCATCCACACCGAGGACAGCGGCGCCACCATCGACGAACTGCGCGTCGGCGGCCAGACCCAGGACATCACGGTCAAGCCCAAGAACAACGCCCCGGCCTACCAGGTCATGCCCAACGCCGAAGAGCGCGTGCGCAACCAGGGGCAGTCCGACTCCAGCGCGGGCGAAGGCGGCTCGCGCGTCTGGTGGAACGTCTTCAAGTTCTGAGCGCGCAGTGGCGGTTTTCACGGAAGTCGGATTCGACGAAGCCGACGCGCTCGTCCAGCGCCTGGGTCTCGGCCCCCTGACCGCCCTCAAGGGCATCGAGGGCGGCATCGAGAACACGAACTATTTCGCCACGACCGAGTCCGGCGAGTTCGTCCTGACCCTGTTCGAGCGCCTCGGCGCCGAGCAATTGCCCTACTACCTCTGCCTGATGAAGCACCTGGCGGCGCGCGGCATCCCCGTGCCCGAGCCGGTGGCCGATCCGGCGGTCGCGCCGCCCAAGGGCCATGCGCTGTCGATTCCCGCCAGTGCCCCCTGCGAGTTGCTGCACACGGTGGCCGGCAAGCCGGCGGCCGTGGTCCAGCGCCTGAAGGGCAAGAGCGAACTGGCGCCTTCGGCCGCCCATTGCGCCGAACTCGGCCGGCTGCTGGCGCGCATGCACCTGGCGGCCCGCGACTACCCCCGCATCCAGCCCAACCTGCGCGGCCTGCCTTGGTGGAACGACACCGCGCCGGTGGTGCTGCCCTACCTGGAGGCCGCTCAGGCTGCACTGCTGCGCAGCGAACT
The DNA here is from genome assembly GCF_056403395.1 of Variovorax sp. P2_H12. Taxonomy (NCBI): domain Bacteria; kingdom Pseudomonadati; phylum Pseudomonadota; class Betaproteobacteria; order Burkholderiales; family Comamonadaceae; genus Variovorax; species Variovorax sp. P2_H12. The sequence continues at coordinate 6,337 of NZ_JBFUFO010000027.1, forward strand.
GGCCTACCAGAATCACGTGGCCGAATCCTCGGCCTATGCTGCGCTGCCGCGCGGGCCGGTGCATGCCGACCTGTTCCGCGACAACGCGATGTTCGACACCCACGCCAGCGCCGACGCGCCGCGCCTCACGGGTGTCTTCGATTTCTACTTCGCCGGCGCCGACAGCTGGCTGTTCGACATCGCCGTGTGCCTGAACGACTGGGCCATCGACCTCGCCAGCGGCCGCCACGATGCCGCGCGGGCCGACGCCCTGCTGGCCGCCTACGGCACGGTGCGCCCCCTGACCGGCGCCGAGCGTGCGCTGCTGCCCGCCATGCTGCGGGCCGCGGCGCTGCGCTTCTGGATCTCGCGCCTGTGGGACTTCCACCTGCCGCGCGAGGCGAGCATGCTCAAGGCCCACGACCCGACGCACTTCGAGCGCGTGCTGCGGGAACGCGCGCACGCCTCCTTCGAATTTGCGTCCGGCGCCGATGCGCTGGCCGCCTGACCGGATCCGATGAAACTCAATCTCGTGCCGGCGCGTACCGGCGTGCTGTGGGTCCGTAGCGGACTCAAGGCCTTTGCGAAGCAGCCGCTGGCCTTCATCTCGCTGTTCTTCTTCTTCATGGCGATGGTGTCGATCGCCTCGCAGGTGCCGTTGATCGGCGCCGCCATCGCCCTGATGCTGCTGCCCACCATGACGCTGGGCCTCATGGCGGCGGCGCAGCAGGCCTCCGGGCCCGAGAAACCGCCGGCCGGCACCGTGTTCCTGGCAGCGCTCCACGCGATCCGCGCCGATGTGCGGCCGATGGCGGTGCTGGGCGCGCTCTACGCTGCGCTGTTCCTGCTGGTCATGGCGATCTCTGCGCTGGCCGACGGCGGCCAGTTCGCCCGCGTCTACCTGCTCGGCGGCCCGCTCACGCGCGAACTGGCGGAATCGACCGAATTCCAGGTCGCGCTGTGGATCGCCATGGGCCTGTACCTGCCGCTCTCGCTGGCCTTCTGGCATGCGCCCGCGCTGGTGCACTGGCACCGCGTGCCGCCGGCCAAGAGCCTGTTCTTCAGCTTCGTGGCCTGCTTCAAGAACTTCGGCGCCCTCACCGTCTTCGGCCTGGCCTGGGTCGGCGTCTTCATCGGCGCCGGCATCGTGCTGAGCCTGCTCGCCAGCCTGCTGGTCGCGGTCGGCGCGATGGGCGCCGGCGAAGGCGCCGCGGCGATCGGCGGCGCCCTGATGATCGGCGGCGCGCTGGTGATGGCCGCGATGTTCTTCACCAGCACCTGGTTCACGTTCAGAGACTCCTTTCAAGAATAGGGCTCGCCCCCAGGTTGCCCGCACTTCGTGTCGGGCGCCCACCCCCTACCGGGGGCAACACCAGGGGCCCGGCAAAGCCGGTTCCCCGGTGGCACTGTTGCTCGCCCCCAGGTTGGGCTCACTGCGTGTAGCCCGCCCACCCCCTACCGGGGGCAACACCAGCGGCCCGGCAAAGCCGGTTCCGCGGTGTTTCACGAACGGGCCTGGCTGCGCCGGCCGGGCGGGGTCAGACGGGCGTCAACTTGGCGACTGACAGCGCCAGCCACTTGACGCCGTGGCGCGGGAAATTGACTTGCGCGCGCGCATCGTCGCCGCTGCCTTCCAGCGCGGTCACGGTGCCTTCGCCAAACTTGTTGTGGAACACCTGCATGCCCGAGCGCAGGCCGTGTGACGGTGCGGCCTTCTGCGGCGGGACCGGCGGGCTGGCGAAGCTGTCCTTGCTGCTGAAACCGCCCGACCCGCCGCGCGTCGTCGCGTACCCGCCGCCATAGCCGAAGGCCGACGGCGCGAAGCCCTGGTTCTTCGGCGTCAGCCATTTCAGGGCGCCTTCGGGCAGCTCGTCGAAGAAGCGGCTCTTGAGGTTGTAGCGGGTCTGGCCGTGCAGCATCCGGGTCTGCGAATGGCTCATGTAGAGCCGCTGGCGCGCCCGCGTGATGGCCACGTACATCAGCCGCCGTTCTTCCTCGAGGCTCTCGTTGTCGCTCATCGAGTTCTCGTGCGGGAACAGGCCTTCCTCCATGCCGGTGATGAAGACGCAATCGAACTCGAGGCCCTTGGCCGCATGCACCGTCATCAGCTGCACCGCATCCTGGCCGGCCTGGGCCTGGTTGTCGCCCGACTCCAGCGCCGCATGGGTCAGGAAGGCGGCCAGCGGGCTCAGGGTTTCGCCGGTCTCGGCGTCGGGCGCCAGCGGTTCGTCGAGCACCGCCCGGTTCGGATCCAGCCCCTGGCTGGCCGGCGACTGGCGCAGTTCGTCGACCGGCAGCGCCACCGCGTCGCGGCCGAAGCCTTCCTGGGTCACGAAGCTCTCGGCCGCGTTCACCAGTTCTTCCAGATTCTCGATCCGGTCGGCGCCTTCGCGGTCGGCCTTGAAGTGCTCGATCAGGCCGCTGTGGTCGAGCACCAGTTCGATGATCTGGCGCAGCGACTGCCCCTCGGTCTGCTCGCGCAGCACGTCGATCTTCGCGACGAAGGCCGACAGGTTGGCACCGGCCTTGCCGCCGACCGCGTTCACGGCGTCGTGCATCGAGCGGCCGGCCGCGCGCGCCGCGTCCTGCAGCTGCTCGATGCTGCGGGCGCCGATGCCGCGCGGCGGAAAATTGACGATCCGCAGGAAGCTGGTGTCGTCGTCCTTGTTCTCGAGCAGCCGCAGGTAGGCCAGGGCATGCTTGATTTCGGCCCGCTCGAAGAAGCGCAGGCCGCCATACACGCGGTACGGCACCGAGGCGTTGAACAGCGCGGTCTCGATCACCCGGCTCTGCGCATTGCTGCGGTAGAGCACGGCCATCTCCTTGCGGTCGATGCCGTCGCGCACCAGCTGGCGCATCTCCTCGACCATCCACTGCGCCTCGGCGAAGTCGCTGGTCGACTCGTAGACGCGCACCGGCTCGCCAGGGCCCTGGTCGGTCCGCAGGCTCTTGCCGAGCCGCTTGGTGTTGTGGCTGATCAGCGCGTTGGCCGAATCCAGGATGTTGCTGTAGCTGCGGTAGTTCTGCTCGAGCTTGATCTGGTGCGAGACGTCGAATTCGCGCACGAAGTCGGCCATGTTGCCCACCCGCGCGCCGCGGAAGGCATAGATGCTCTGGTCGTCGTCGCCGACCGCGATCACGCTGTTGTCGTTGGGCGTGAAGCGGCCTTCGGCGGTGGTCCCCGAAAGCATCTTGATCCAGGCGTACTGCAGCCGGTTGGTGTCCTGGAACTCGTCGATCAGGATGTGGCGGAAGCGTCGCTGGTAGTGCGCGCGGACGGGGTCGTTGTCGCGCAGCAGTTCGTAGCTGCGCAGCATCAGCTCGCCGAAATCGACCACGCCCTCGCGCTGGCACTGTTCTTCGTACAACTGGTAGAGCTCGACCTTCTTTCGGTCGTCGTCGCTGCGGACCTCGACGTCGCGCGGGCGCAGGCCGTCTTCCTTGGCGCCGGCGATGAACCATTGCGTCTGCTTGGCCGGGAAGCGCTCGTCGTCGACGTTGAACTGCTTCATCAGCCGCTTGATGGCCGAGAGCTGGTCCTGGGTGTCGAGGATCTGGAAGGTGGACGGCAGGTTGGCGAGCTTCCAGTGGGCGCGCAGGAAGCGGTTGCACAGGCCGTGGAAGGTGCCGATCCACATGCCGCGCACATTGACCGGCAGCATCGCGCCCAGCCGCGTCATCATTTCCTTGGCGGCCTTGTTGGTGAAGGTGACGGCCAGGATGCCGCCCGGCGACACCTGGCCGGTCTGCAGCAGCCAGGCGATGCGGGTGGTCAGCACCCGGGTCTTGCCGGAACCGGCGCCAGCCAGGATCAGCGCATTGCCGGCCGGGAGCGTCACGGCGGCGAGCTGCTCGGGGTTGAGATTTTGGAGCAGCGGCGAATCTGCGGCGGGCGCGAGGTCGGTGAACATCCGTCGATTGTAGAAAGCACAGCGTATGGGGGGTATATGAAGGGCCGTTGCCACCTCTTCGGGCCGGGCGTGTAAAATCAGTCACCGGGCCCAAGTTTCTTGCGCCCGGTTTTTTGTGCGCGTTTTCCTATCGCGAAAACGCCCGAATACCGGCCGGACCAAGCGCTCAATTCACCCTTCAAGGAGCTTGGTTATGCAGATCTTCGACTACGACAACATCCTCTTGCTGCCGCGCAAATGCGTGGTGGAAAGCCGCTCGGAGTGCGACGCCAGCGTCACGCTGGGCGGGCGCAGCTTCCGCATCCCGACGGTGCCGGCCAACATGAAGACCGTGGTCGACGAGACCATCTGCACCTGGCTGGCGAAGAACGGCTACTTCTACGTGATGCATCGCTTCGACCTCGACAACCTGAAGTTCGTCAAGGACATGCACGCCCAGGGCGTGTTCGCGTCGATCTCGCTCGGCGTCAAGAAGCCCGACTACGAGACCGTCGACCAGATGGTCGCCGCCGGCCTGGAGCCCGAATACATCACGATCGACATCGCGCACGGCCATGCCGACAGCGTGAAGAACATGATCGGCTACCTCAAGAAGAAGCTGCCGAAGAGCTTCGTGATCGCCGGCAACGTCGGCACGCCCGAGGCCGTGATCGACCTGGAAAACTGGGGCGCCGACGCCACCAAGGTCGGCATCGGCCCGGGCAAGGTCTGCATCACCAAGCTCAAGACCGGTTTCGGCACCGGCGGCTGGCAGCTGTCGGCGCTCAAGTGGTGCGCGCGCGTGGCGACCAAGCCGATCATTGCCGACGGCGGCATCCGCGACCACGGCGACATCGCCAAGAGCATCCGCTTCGGCGCCTCGATGGTGATGATCGGCTCGCTGTTCGCGGGCCACGAGGAGTCGCCGGGCCAGACGGTGGAGGTCGACGGCGCCCTCTTCAAGGAATACTACGGCTCGGCCAGCGACTTCAACAAGGGCGAGTACAAGCACGTCGAGGGCAAGCGCATCCTCGAGCCGATCAAGGGCAGGCTGGCCGATACGCTGGTCGAGATGGAGCAGGACATCCAGAGCTCGATCAGCTACTCGGGCGGCCGCAAGCTGATGGACATCCGCAAGGTCAACTACGTCATGCTGGGCGGCGACAACGCGGGCGAGCACCTGCTGATGTAAAGGTAAAGACGCGGCCTCAGGCCTCGAGCAGCTGCGCCGCCAGCTGGTGCAGCCGATGCGCCGGATCGGCCAGCGCATCGACGATGCTGAAATGGTTGCGTCCCGGCATCAGTTCGCACACCGGCACGGTGCGCGAGCCCCAGGCGTCGCGGATCAGCGTGTTCTGGCGCTTGAATTCCTCGCTCTCGTCGCCGCCGGCGATCGCCCAGAGCCGGCCGCGCGCCGGCGCCGGCCACAGCGCCGGGCTCAGGCGCCGGGCCGCGTCGTCCGTCAGGCGCAACGTGTCGGCGATGAAGGGCGCGTGCTGCAAGGGCCGCAGGTCGTGCACGCCCGAGACCGACAGCGCGTTTCGCACCAGCGGCGCGGGTAGATCCGGCGCCACTGCCTTCCAGTCGCAACCCAGCAGCATCGCCGCCAGGTGGCCGCCCGCCGAATGGCCGGCAACCGTAATGCAAGAGGGGTCGCCGCCGTGGGCCGCGACGTGGCGCCAGGTCCATTCGAGCGCGCGCACCATCTGCAACGCAATGTCGTCGATGCCCACCGGCTGCTCAGGCGTGCCGGGGCACAGCGCGTAGTTCGGCAGCACCACGCAGACGCCGCGGTCGTTGAAGGCGCGCGCGATGAAGGAGTGCTGGCTCTTGTCGAGCGAGCGCCAGTAGCCGCCGTGGATGAACACCAGCACGGGCGCGTCGGGCACCGGCGCCGGGAAGACGTCGAGCATCTCGCCGGGCCCGTCGCCGTAGCGCAGGTCGACATGGCAGGGCTGCGCGGCACGGGTCGCGGCGGACTCCGCCGCCCAGCGCTCGAGGTACGCGGGATGGTCCGGCACCAGCGCGCGGTTGTTGTACATGCGGTCCAGCCAGGACGGATCGGACGAAACCATCTGCTCTTGCTCCGTGGGTGACGAGGCGCGCATCTTGACATGGCGGCGTGCAAGAACAGGCCGGTTCTGGTTAGAATTCGAACTGCGTTGGGGGGGTAGCTCAGCTGGGAGAGCGCCGCGTTCGCAATGCGGAGGTCGTGAGTTCGATCCTCATCCTCTCCACCAACATTCCAGCATTCATGCGGGTTCCGGGGCCATTCGGCCCCCTGGCCCTGCATCGACCCCCACCTCCGGAAGACCGGCGTTGCCGCCTCGCAACGCGGTGTTGCCGCTTCCCTGACGACAAGGCCACCGTGCCGTCAAGGCACAAGGGGCGGCCGCTCGCCCAGCCGAACCGCAGGCTGCGGCGCATCTTCGTTCGCCAGACCCACCCAGCCGCCGCCCAGCGACTTGTACAGCGCCGCCACCTGCAGCAGCACGTCGCCCTGGGATTTCGCCAAATCCACCTGCGCGTTGAACAGGCTGCGCTCGGCATCGATCACTTCGAGGTAGCTGGTGTAGCCGCCTTCGAAGCGCTTGCGCGAGAGCCGCGCGTAGTTGACCAGCGCTCCGACCTGGATCTGCTGCGCGTCGAGTCCCTCGCGCGAGTTGGAGATGCCCGCGAGCGCGTTCGCGGTCTCGCTGAAGGCCGCTTGCACGGTCTTGCGGTATTGGGCGACCGCCGCGCGCTGCTCGGCTTCGGCGCGTTCCACCTGGCCCGCGATGGCGCCCGCCGTGAACAGCGGCAGGCTGATGTCGGCACCGTAGCTCCAGACCCGCGCCGGGCCGCTCCACAGGTCGGACAGCGACCGGCTCGCCTGCCCGAACGCGCCGGTCAGCGAAATGGTCGGGAAGTAGGCCGCCTTGGCCGCGCCGATGCGCGCGTTGGCGGCCACCAGCGTCTGCTCGGCCTGCAGGATGTCCGGGCGCCTGTCGAGCAGTTCGGAGGGCAGGCCCGCGGGCACCGGCGGCGCCACCAGCACGTCGATGCTGCGCCCGCGCGCGATCGGCCCCGGGTCGCGCCCGATCAGGATCGACAACGCGTTCTCCTGCTCGGAGATGGCCTGCAGCAGCACCGGCACCGCGCGCAACGCGGTGGCGTATTCCGAACGGGCCTGGCTCACTTCGACCGCCGACACCACGCCGCCCTTGAAGCGCCGCAAGAACAGGTCGAGCGAATCCTTGCGCAGGCCCAGCGTGCTGCGCGCGACCTCGAGTTCGCGGTCCTGCTCGCGCAGCCGCACATAGCCCGTCGTGACCGCGGCCACCACCGACAGCACGGTGCCGCGGCGGAAGGACTCGCTCGCCTCCAGCTCGGCGGTCGCGGCTTCGGTCAGGCGGCGCGTGCGACCGAAGAGATCGATCTCCCAGCTCGCCAGCAGCGTGGCCTGGGCCGCGTTGTAGGGGTTGATGGTGGGTGCCGGGCTGATGGTCTTCTCGCTCGCCCGGGTTCGGCTGCCGCTCGCATCGGCGCCGATCTGCGGGAACAACTGCGAACGCGTGGTGCCGAGCGCGCCGTAGAACTGCTCGACGCGCGAAGCGGCCACCACCAGGTCCAGGTTGTTGCGCAGGCCCTCGGTGATCAGCGCATCGAGTTCGGCATCGCCGAACTGGCGCCACCAGGCGGTGTCGGGCAGCGCAAGTTCGGCGGGGGTCGGCGGCGCCGCTCCGCGGTATTGCGCCGGGATGCTCATCTCCGGCCGCTTGTAGTCCGGGCCGAGCATGCAGCCGGCGAGCAGGGCCGCGAGTCCGGCGACCATGCCGGCACGGCCGATGCGGGTCCGGTCAATGCGGGGCATCGACGGCACCTCCCGCATCGGGCGCGGCCGGCCCGGCCGGATCGGCGGGCGCCTTCTTCGACGCCGACCGCTCGCTCAGCGTCTCGAAGCCCCAGAAGAACATCGGGATGAAGAAGATCGCGATCATCGTCGCGCCGAGCATGCCGCCGATCACGCCGGTGCCCAGCGACTGCCGGCTGGCGGCCGATGCGCCGCTCGCGATCGCCAGCGGGATGCAGCCGAGGATGAAGGCCAGCGAGGTCATGATGATCGGGCGCAGCCTGAGCTTGGCCGCACCGACGGCCGCTTCGTAGGCCGACATGCCTTCCTTCTCGCGCAGCTCGACCGCGAACTCGAAGATCAGGATCGCGTTCTTGGCCGCCAGCGCGATCAGCACCGTGAGTCCGATCTGGAAGTAGACGTCGTTCTGGATGCCGCGCATCCAGATCGCGGCGATGGCACCGAACAGCGCGAACGGCACCGCCAGCAGCACGCCGATGGGCAGCGTCCATTTCTCGTACTGCGCGGCCAGGATCAGGAACACCATCACCAGCGCGAAGGCGAACACCATGCCGGCCGTGGAGCCGGCCTTGCGTTCCTCGTAGGACTGCCCCGACCAGGCGTACGAGAAGCCCTGCGGCAGCACCTCCCTGGCCACCGCCTCCATGGCGTCGAGCGCCTGGCCCGAGCTGTAGCCGTGGGCGGCATCGCCGGTGATCTTGGCGGCGGTGAAGTTGTTGAAGCGCGTGACGATGTCGGCGCCGGTCACGTAGCGGGTCGTCGCCACGGCCTTCAGCGGCACCATCTTGCCGTCGCGGTTGCGCACGAACATGTTCTGCAGGTCGTCCGGCTTGGCGCGATAGTCCGGCTCGGCCTGCAGGATCACCTGGAACAGCCGGCTGTTCTTCGGGAACTGGCTCACGTAGAGCGAGCCGAACAGCGTCTGCAGCGTGGAGTACACCTCCTGCACCGGCACGCCGAGGCTCTCGGCCCGGTCGCGGTCGACATCGACCAGCAACTGCCGCGAGCGCGTGTTGATGGTGCTGTTGACCCCGCGCAGTTCGGGCCGCTGGCGCGCCTTGGCGATGAACTCGCGCGTCACCTCCTCGACCCGCTGCAGGCTGGCGTCGCCTTCGCTCTGGACCCAGAACTCGAAGCCGCCGGTGGTTCCGAGTCCCGGAATCGACGGCGGGTTGACCGGCACCAGCACGCCTTCCTTGAAGGTCGCGAATTCCGCGCTGGCATCCCGGATCAGCGCATCGGCGCGGTCGCCCGGCGCCTGCCGTTCGGCGAAACCCTTGAGCGACACGAAGAGCACGCCCGCATTGGACTTGAGTTGCGAGTCGATCAGGCTGAAGCCGGGCACCGACGCCACCGACTGCACGGACGGCTGCTTGCTGAACCACTGCTGGGCGCGGTCGGTGACCGCCTCGGTGCGGTCCAGGCTGGCCGCATCGGGCATGATCGCCGCGGTGAAGATGTAGCCCTGGTCCTCGACCGGCAGGAAGGTCGATGGCACCTTCTTGAAGAGCCCGAGCATGATGACCACCATGCCGGCGATCAGCAGCAGCGAAAAGCCGACCCGCCGGATCGCCAGCCGGGTGGTCGAGGTGTAGCGCTCGGTCAGGTGCTCGAAGCGCCGGTTGAACCAGCCGAAGAAACCCTTCTTCTCGTGCTCGCCAGGCTTCGGCGGCTTCAGGAGAATGGACGCCAGCGCCGGCGACAGCGTCAGCGCCACCAGGCCCGAGAACACCACCGACACCGCGATCGTGATGGCGAACTGCTTGTAGAGCTGCCCCGTGATGCCCGAGAGAAAGGCCACCGGGATGAACACCGCGCACAGCACCAGCACGATGGCGACCACCGGGCCGCTGACCTCGTCCATCGCCTTCTTCGCCGCCTCCTTCGGGCCGAGCCCGAACTCGGCCATGTTGCGCTCGACGTTCTCGACCACCACGATCGCATCGTCGACCACGATGCCGATCGCCAGCACCATGCCGAACAGGGTCAGCATGTTGATCGAGAAGCCCATCGCGGTCATCCCGATGAAGGCGCCGAGGATCGACACCGGCACCGCCAGGATCGGCACCAGCGTGGCCCGGAAGCTCTGCAGGAACAGGAAGACCACCAGCACGACCAGGACCACCGCCTCGACGAAGGTGTGGACCACCTCGTTGATCGACTCGCGCACGAAGTCGGTGGTGTCCAGCGCGATGTCGTAATCCAGCCCCTCGGGGAAGGTGGGCTTCATTTCGCCGAGCAGCTTCTTCACGTCGGTCGCGACCTGCAGCGCATTGGCGCCGGGCTGCTGGTAGATCGCGATCAGCGTGGCGGTCTTGCCGTTGTACTTGGAGCGGATCGAGTAGTCCTTGGCGCCCAGCTCGGCGCGGCCGATGTCCTTGACCCGGACGATGGCCCCGGTGCCCTGCTGGGCCCGCAGGATGATGTTGTCGAACTGCGAGGGCTCGGTCATGCGGCCCGAGGTGGTGACCGGGATGGTCTGCTGCACCGGCGCCGCGGTGGGCGAGGCGCCGAGCCGGCCGGCCGCGTACTGCTGGTTCTGCGCCGCCACCGCCTGCTGGACGTCGCTGGCCGTGAGGCCCAGGCCGGCCATGCGGTCGGGCTTGAGCCACAGGCGCATCGCGTAGTCGGGCGAGCCGAAGATCGAACTCTGGTTGGCGCCCGGCACGCGCTTGATCGCGTCCAGCACGTTGATGTTGGCGTAGTTTGCGATGTAGGTCGGGTCGTGGCTGTTGTCGGGCGAATAGATCGCCACGATCATCATGAAGGCCTGCGACTTCTTGGCCACCGAGACGCCCTGGCTGCTGACGGCCGAGGGCAGCGTCGGCAACGCCAGGTTGACCCGGTTCTGCACATCGACCTGCGCCAGCGATGGATCGGTGCCGATCTCGAAGAACACCGACAACGTCATGTTGCCGGTCGAGCTCGAGGTCGAGTTCATGTACATCATGCGGTCGGCGCCGTTGACCTGCTGCTCGATCGGCGCCGCCACGTTCTGCGACACCACCTCCGAGCTGGCGCCAGGATAGGTGGCGCTGACCGAGATCTGCGGCGGCGTGATGTCGGGGAACTGCGCGATCGGCAGGTTCAGCATCGCCACCGCGCCGGCCAGCACGATGATGATCGAGATGACCGACGCGAAGATCGGCCGGTCGATGAAGAAGTGGGCGAACTTCATCGCGTCTGCGCCAGCACGACGTCGACCCGGCGTGCCAGCGCAGGCGAATCGGAACCCACCAGGTTCGACGGCACGTGCAGGACGATGCGCCCGGGCGGCACGCCGGCGGCAATCAGCGCGTCGCGCACGGTCTGGGCGCGTTCCCGGGCCAGCGCCTTGTTGAGCGCCGCATCGCCGCTGTCATCGACATAACCCTGCACCTCGGCGCGCAAGGCGGGACGGGACTTGAGCGTCGCGGCGACGCCCAGCAGCCGCGCGCGGCCGGTGGCATCGAGGACGGCGCGGCCGCGCGCGAAGTACACGGCATCCTTGTCGGGTGCGGGTGCGGACGCGGCGGACGGCGCGGAAGCGGCGCCCGGGGATGGCGGCTTGGCCGACACCGAAGGCAAGGCTGCCGAGGCGGCCATCGCCAGCGGCTTGTGCTCGGGCAGCGGCGGCGCGGGCACTTCCTTCGCGTTCACCATGACCCCGGGCGCCAGCCGCATGAAGCCGTCGACCACCACCCGCTCGCCGTTCTTGAGGCCGCTGGTCACGAGCCATTGATCGCCGAGCCAGTCGCCGGCTTCCACCGGTCGCTGGATCGCCTTGCCCTCGGCGTCGACCGTCCAGACGAACTGGCTGCGCGGGCCCTGCTGCACCGCCCGCTGCGGCACCACGATCGAGTTCGGCCGCGTGAAGCCGGACACCTTGACGCGCACGAACTGGCCGGGGCGCAGCTGGCCTTTGGGATTGGGCAGTTCGGCCCGCAGCAGGAAGGTGCCGGTCTCCTGGCTGAAGGCGGCATCGGCGAAGGTGATGCGTCCCTGGGCCGGGAAGGTCGATCCATCGGCCAGCAGCAGTTCAACGCCGTAGTCGTCGGCCGGCGCCTTCAAGAGCTTTCCTTTCGCGATCTCGTCCTGCACGCGCAGCGACTCGTTCTCGGACAGGCTGAAGTTGACGCGCATCGGATCGAGCTTTGCCACGTAGGTAAGCAGGCTGTTCTGCGCGCTGATGTAGGCGCCGTCCTGGACCTTGGCGAAGGACGAGAGGCCGTCGACCGGCGAGGTGATGGTCACGTAGCTGAGGTTCAACTGCGCATCGGTGACCTTGGCCGCAGCGGCTTCGACCGCCGCGGCGGCACCCTGCTCCTGTCCGGTGGCATCGTCGAGGTCCTTGACCGCCAGCGCTTCGTCCGCCACCAGGGGCTTCACGCGCGCCAGGTTGGCGCGTGCCGTGCTCAGGCGGGCCTGCTGTTGCGCCAGTTCGGCTCGGGCCGCCTTCAGGCTGGCCTCGAAGGGCTTGGCATCCATCAGGAACATCACCTCGCCGGTCTTGACGAAGGCGCCTTCGGTGTAGACCCGCCGCTCGAGGAAGCCGTTGACGCGGGCCCGGATCTCGACCTGTTGGGAACTCTCGGTCTGCCCCACGAACTCGAAGATCACCGGCACTGTCTGCGTCTTGACGACCTGCACCTCGACCTCGGTGGGCGGCGGCTTCGGCTTCTCCGCTTCCTTCCCGGAACAAGCGGCCAGCAGTGCCACGACCAGCAGCGCAGCAGGCAAAGCCCTGAACCCAGTCATCGTTCGGCGCATGGAGACTCCCTCAGCTTTTGGCGATCGATGGGGCAGGTGCCTTGATCAGCATCTCGGCGCGTCCGGCAAGCATCAGGCTGGCAGCATAGCCACGCGCAGCAGCGGCAGCAACGATCATGTGGTCTCCATCAGAAGGGCCCGATATCGAAGACCATGCTGAAGATGGCCAGGAAGCCGAGGACCAGCAGCAGCAGCGCCACGACCAGTGTCAGGGAGAGCGGAAACTGGCTCTCGGCATGGATCAGCCCCTGGCTCTTCAGCGTCTTGCGTTCCGCGCGCAGCCCCAGCATGAAGACGCAGTGGTAGGCGATGCCCGAGATCAGCATGGCGATCCCGATCACGACCAGCGCCTCGCCGAAGCGGCGCGGCGCCAGGCTGCTCTTGAGCACCTCGGCGTCGTGCAGCTTCTGGAACACCTGGAACAGCGTGAAGCCGAAGCCGATCAGCGACAGCGAGGTCCGTATGACCGACATCAGCGTGCGCTCCGCGCTCATGCGCGTGCGCTGGAAGGACATCCCGGTTCGACGGGACGACAGTTCGACCGAAGCGCGGTCCGACGCCGACCCCGGGTCGACCCATGATTTGTCATCCGGCATTCAATGCTCCCAGTTCGCGCAGCGCGATGAAGATGATGCTCACCGCCAGGGCCACCTGGAGCACCCCCAGCACCGCGCCGAGAATCTCCAGCACCATGGCCGCGACCCCGCCCAGCATGCGCCGCGCATAAAGCATGACGAGCAGGTTCAGCAGCATCACGCCGCAGAGCAACGCGAAGATGGTCAGCGTGCGCTCGATGGTGTGGCTGTTGGCCAGCAGCACGATGAGCGCCGCGATCCCGTAGGGCGTGACCACGGTCGGAAAGGTGATCCGCATCGCCGCCGCAGCGGGCGATGCCGGCAACTCCTCCGGCGACGCGTGGCCGGGCTGGTATTGCGCCAGCACCATGCGCATGCCGACGACGAAGAAGATCAGGCCGCCTGCCAGCAGCAGCGCCGGCACCGGAATGTCCCAGTTCCGCAGGAGCAGCTGCCCGATCAGGGCGCCCAGGGCCACCGCCGCCAAGGCAATACCGAAGGTGCGCCAAGCGATGCCGCGCACCGTCTTCTCGTCGAACCCATGGGTGAGTTTGGCGAACGGCCCGATGATCTTGAGCGGCCCCAGCATGACGAACAGCAGCGTGAAGATGCCGCCCAGGCCTAGCAGCGAATTGGTTCCAGTCACGCGATGACTCCTTCCTTTTTTCCTACTTGTCGAACGGGAACACCTTGTTCCAGTCCTGCTTCATGTCGACCACGGTCCAGCCCCTGGCCTTCGCCTCGTCGAGCGCCTTGTCGAGCTGTCCGATGTGCGAGGCGCGGTCGTAGGCGTACTCGCGTCCGGCGTCGGTGTGATGCACCAGCCCCATGAAGCGCGGCCCGGCGCCGGCGGCGGTCCACTCGAGCATCTGCTGGTCGCCGTCGGAATTGCCGAAGGCGAGGATCGGGCGCCGGCCGATGAAGCGCTGGATGCCCACCGGCTTGCCCGCATGGTCGTCGACCAGGTCGATCTTCGCGAGCTTGAGCAGCACCGGCCGGCCGTCGCTGCCCTTCTTGAAGGCCAGCTGCCCGGTCGAGCCCACCACCTGCTCGGGCGGGATGCCGTAGACCTTCTCGGTGAAGACGCGCATGAACTCGACGCCGCCACCCGAGACGATGAAGGTCTTGAAGCCGTTCTCGCGCAGGTAGGCGAGCAGTTCCAGCATCGGCTGGTAGACCAGCTCCTCATAGGGCCGCTTGAAACGCGGATGGCGGGCCTGCGCGAGCCATTGCGCCACGGTGTCCGCGAACTGCTCGGTCGTCATGCCGGCATGGGTCGCCGCCATCACCTGCATCAGGCCCTTCTCGCCCGAAGCTGCGAAGGCCTTCAGGTCGCCCTTCAGGATCGCATCGAAGGGCGGTGTGGTCTTCCACTCCGGATGCTTCGGCGCCAGCGCCCTCACGCGGTCGAGCGCGAAGGCGAACTGCACGTAGACCGGCTGTTCGATCCACAGCGTGCCGTCGTTGTCGAAGACCGCGATGCGCTCGGCCGGCGGCACGAAGGTCGGTGCGCCCGGAGTCGTGACGTCGGCCACGAACTTCAGGATCGACTGCCTGGCCGCGCCGTCGTTCCACGACGGCAGTCCCTGCGCCTGCGCGACCGCGGCTGCGGCAAGCAGCAAGGCGGCGGACAGCAAGCGCCGCAGCGTGTGCGTGACGCGGGCGTTCATGGTGTGGGCTCCATGGATTTTCGGGCCTATCGGCGGCGGAAGCCACCACCACCGCCACGGAAGCCGCCGCCACCGCCGCGAAACTCGCCGCCGCCGCCGAATCCCCCGGCGTGGGAATCGCCGCTGAACGAACGGTTCAAGTTCATCGACGACTGGTGCAGCTCACCCGTGCGCTGGGCGCCGAAGTCGCGCGCGCTGCGCTCGCTGTCGAGTTGCGAGAAACCCTGCTCGCCGCCTGCCGCCCGGCCCTCCCAGCCGCCCGGCGTGGCTTTCTGCCAGCCGTCGCCGCTGTTGCGGTAGACATTGCCGTCCTTGCCGGCATAGACGTCGTTGCCGACATGACCGACCGTGCCGCCGCCCTCCCCGGTGGCCCGGCCGTAGGTGGTCACCTGGCCGGTGTTGTGGTTGTAGACCGCGCCCCGGCCGCCCGACACCTCATTGCCCGTGTAGGCATTGCCCACGGTGCCGCGCGCGCCGACCGCGGCGCTGCCGCCCGGCCCGACCGCCGCACCGCGCCCGCCCGCCGCGTAGTTGCCGGTGTAGGCGTTGCCGATCGCGCCGCGCTGGCCCGCCGAGGCGATGCCGGTGCGCGAGTTGTACGAGGAACCCACCTGCCCGGCCCAGGCGTTGCCGGTCCAGGCGTTGTAGCCGCCGGCGGCGCGCGACACGGTCGCGCGGCTGCCCCATTGGCTGTAGACGTTGCCGCTGTAGCCGGCCCAGCCGCCGGGCCCCCAGGCCACCGCGCCGCCGCGCGGGCCGAAGGCGGCCCCGCCCCACACCGGCGCGGCCCAGGGCCCCCAGTACGGATACGGGCCCCAGCCCCAGCCGGCGGCCACGGTCGCCGCGCCCCAGGCCCAGCCGAGGCCGAAGGCCACCGCCCAGCCGGTCCACGGCGTGTACGCCACCGCCGCGCCATAGCCGTAGGTGACCGGCGGCCCGTACCAGACCGAGCCGATCCACGGGTTGTAGGCATAGCCCGTGCCGTACACCACCACGCCCGAGACCGGGTCGACGATCGCGCCCATGTAGCCCGGCGAGTAGCCGGCGTAGACCGTGTCGGGCGTCGTGTCGTAGATGCGCACGTAAGTCACGTAGTGCAGCGGCGAACTCGGCGGAATCGAATAGATCGCCGCCGGCACCGATCGGGCGACCTTCCACGGCCCGCGCACCGACGCGGCGCTGAACCAGACGCCGTTCTCGACCGCGTAGTAGGCGCTGTCGCTGACCCGGATGATCGCGGTCGGCGTGTTCTCGACGTAGGACAGCGAGGTGCCCGCGATCGGCTTGAACACCGGCTCGCCGTCGAAACGCGGCAGCGTCAGCGAGGTGCCCGCCACCTTGACCGCGGCCGTCTGCGGCACGGTCGCCGCGATCGCGGCCTCGCGCGCCTGCGAAGTGCCGGCGACCGAAGCCTTGACGTTCTCCTTCGGACTGTCGTCGGGGATCCGCGCGAACGCGGGCGGCAGGGCATTGGCCGGAACGAACTGCCACGGACCGGCGGTGGAGGCCGAGCGGAACCAGCGGCCGGCAATCAGCACGTAGGTCTGGTTGTCCTGCATGTCCATGAAGATGTTGCCGGTGGTGTTCTCCACATAGAGCAGCGGCGCCCCGCTGAGCGGCACCGGCCGTGCCGTGCCGTCGGTCACGATGAGCTCGGTCGGCGCGGTGGCCACGAAGACCATCGGCGCATGGCTCTCGAGCCGCGGCGCCGGGCGGTCGGGGGTGCTCTGCCCCGTGAGCGGGTCGATCTGGTGCGCATCCATGGCGGTCTTGAAAGCCCGGCCCAGCTCCTTCGAGGGCGCGTGGAGCACCTTCCACGGCCCGTTCAGCGCAACGGCCGTCATCCAGCCGTCGAACACCTTCAGGTAGTAGGTGCCCGAGCCGTCGCGCAGCAGCAGCGGCCGGGTGTTGATGACGCGCTCGAAGGGCGTGCCCTGAAGCCGGCCATAGCGCGGCTCGCCGTCGATCGTGACCAGGATCGACGGTGCGCTGGAGAACACGATGCGCGGCGGCTCGTTGGCCAGCGGCTTGCGCTCCTCGGGCTGCCTTGTCTGGACGATCGCCATCGCGGCCTCGAGCCGGTCCAGCGCGATGGTGCGCGAGCGGCCGCCGAGGTCGCGCGCGATCGCATCGCTCCAGGCCTGCGCCTGCGCCGCGGTCGAGGACGGGAAATCGACCTTGGCGAAACGCACGCCGTCGAGGGTGACCAGGCGGCGCCCCTTGTCGGTCAGCGTGCGGGCCTCGAAGGTGACGATGCCGTAGCGCGTCTGCGGCGGGTTGCTGCCGATCTCGACCTGCACCGCCGCGCGCCCGGCCAGCTTCACGCCGTCCCAGCTGTCGAGTTGCGGCTCGTACACCCGCAGGCTCGCGTTGCCGGACTGGACGGTGCGCGGCCAGGGCAGTTCGCCACCGATGGCTGAGGCGGCCGCCGTGGCGACCGCGGTGGGCTGCGCGCCCGCCGGCACCGCCTGCGCCGCCAGCGCGGCGACCAGGAAGATCGCGGCGCTGCCTGTGATTCGACTCATGAAAACTCCTCGTGATTCATTCAAGACGGACGACCGCCGGCGGCGTCCAGCGGCCGTCGATGACGGCGGGCTCGGGCCAGTAAGCGCGGAGATAGAGCGAGAACTCGCTCATGCCGCCGCTCGGCGCGGGCAGCCAGTTGCTTTCGTTCTCGACGCCGGGGGACTGCGGCTGCACATAGATCGTCAACGAGCCGTCGTCGGCAAAACGCAGCGACCTGCTCTTGGTGCCCACCGAATAGCGCCCGAGCGCATTGGGCTCGAAGAAGTGATGCGCGTTGTACAGCGTCAGCGACCAGAAGCCCTTCACCGGCGGCAGCTCTCCCGGCGCGAAGGTCAGGGCATAGCACCCGGCGCCGCACAGGCGCGCGCCGTCCTGGTCCAGGTCCTGATAGAAATACTGCGTCTCGTTGGGCCTGTTGACGAAGATGTTCGACTTCGCGACCGCCGTGCGCGTGAAGTAGTCGGTGCCGAAGCAGGCGCCGTTGGCGATCGTCGACCAGTGGTGCGGCAGCTGCCGCCCATAGTTGCGGAACTCGAACAGCGGCTCCACCAGTTCCCGGTCGGCCGCCGCCACCGCCTGCTCGAAGACCTCCCTGAGGTGCGCATCGCCGGCGACCGCGTCCACCACCGCCAGCACCTGCGCATAGCGCGCCGATTCGCCCGGCAGCGGCTTCGCATCGGCCAGCGCGGCGGGCAGGCTCTCGAGAAAGGTCTCGGGCGGCACCCATCGGGTTTCGCCGCCACAGCGGTCGGCCGCATTCGGCACGGCCAGCACCCGAGACCAGTCGGTGCGCTTGATCCTGCCGTCGAACTGCGCCACGGGGTACAGGCCGATCCGGCTGATGACCGACTGCACCGCCAACAGATCCTCTTCGGTGTCTTCGCGGAACACCCGCGGAATCACCACGCCGGTGCCGGTCTGCGAGACGAACACCCGGCGAATGCCCGGCGGCACCACGCCGACCCAGTTCGGCCCGACCAGCAGGTAGAAGCCGGCCTGCGTGCCGTACATGCTGCCGAGTTCGGCAACGCTGTCGGTGCGCGAATCCACCACCTGGACGACCCAGAAGCGGTCGCCGAAATCGGGCACCTGGAGCACCACCGGCGACTGGTCCAGCGCGACGATGCCGTTGCCGTACACCACGTCCTGGTTCGGACAGGCCACCGCGCGCTCGGCCGGATCGATGTAGTCGGTCAGCATGGTCAGGCTGTTGGCCGGCCCGACCGGCAGCACGCCGCCCAGCAGCATCGGATGCGGCAAGCCGCCGAAGGCGACGCGGCGGTTGTGCACGTTGACGATCGGCCAGGCCCAGAAGAAGGCGTCGCGCGCCACCATGCGCACGTAGTCGTCGCTGAGCTTGGTCTTGGTGTCGGGACCCGGGACTGCCTGCGCCATGGTCATCTCCTGCAGCGGGAAGCATTCGGACCGGCCTCGCAGGGACGGCGGGCCCGGGCGACGGCCCATGCGCGGATGCGCCCGTGCCCGGGTCATGGTGTGGCCGTCCGCGGGACGAACACCGTGTTCCAGTCGCGCCGCATGCTGACCAGATCGATGCCGTAGTCGCCGGCATGGTCGAGCGCGTCGACCAGCGGACTGAGCCGGAACTCGCGGTCGTAGGCGAACTCGCGCTCGCCGTCGTCGTGGTGCAGCAGCAGTGCCAGCCGCGGGCCGGCGCCCGACTTGACGTAGCGCAGCATCGCGAGGTCGCCGTCGGAATTGCCGAAGGCAAGGATCGGACGCCGGCCGATGTGCAGGCCGATGTTCTGCGGCTTGGTGTCGCGGTCATCGAACGTGCCGAGTTCCGCCAGCTTCCACAGCTCGCCACGCCCGTCGCGGATCTCGAAGCGCGTCTTCGTGCTGCTGCCGATGACCTGCTCCACGGGAATGCCGTAGACCTCTTCGGAGAAGGCGCGCACCAGGTCGATGCCGCCGCCGGTGACGATGAAGGTCTTGAACCCGTGGGCGCGCAGGTAGTCGAGCAGCTCGATCTGGGGCTGGTAGGCGCACTCCGTGAACCGGCGGCCGAGCTTCGGGTGCCTGGCCGAGGCGAGCCACGCCTTCGCACTGGCCTGAAAGTCGTCCTCGGTCACGCCGGCATGCGTGAAAAACGCCACGTCGAAGGCGCCCTGCTTGCCCAGGCTCGCGATCGTCTGGAGGTCGTGCTCGAGGAAGGCCTTGAAGGGCTGGCGTTCCTTCAATGCAGGGTCCTGGGCCGCGAGCGCGACCAGCCGATCCTGCGCAAAGAAGACCTGCGACGGCATCGGCTGCTCGCACCACAGCGTGCCGTCGTTGTCGAAGGTCGCGATGCGCTCGGCCGGGCGGACGAAGTCCGGCCCGCCCTCCTGCGTCACCCGGGCCACGAAGTCGGTGATCGAGGCCTTGGCCGGGCCTTCGTTCCAGGACGGCAGGACGGCAGTCATGCGGCCTTCGATTGCTGTGCGGGCTTCTTCGCTGCCATGGCGGCCTCCGGGTTGTTGCATCTCGCGGGGGCGCGGGGCAGCCATGCCGCAACGCGAGAGCGTGCCGAGAGCATGCGCACGCCGGCGACAAAGCGCACTTGTCCTAAGGTGACGCGCGATTTGCCCCTTGGTGCAGGCCCGCCCCCGGGGCCGAACCGAACGCCGGACTCAGGCGTCGAGCGTCAGGTGCTGGCCGTGCAGGGCCGCGGCCGCCGGCGAGGCCAGGAAGGCGACGGTGCGGGCCGCCACCGAGGTCGACACCCACTGGTTCGGGTTGACATCGGGCATGGCCTGGCGGTTGGCGGGGGTGTCGAGCACGCTGGGCGCGATGCTGTTGACGGTGATGCCGTGCGGCGCCAGTTCCGCGGCCGAGGCTTCGACCAGCCGCTGCAGCGCGCTCTTCGACGCAATGTACGCCGCCATGGCCGCGGCGCCGCGCGCCGCCGTCTTGGCGGTCACGGCGACCACGCGGCCGGCCTTGCGCTCGATCATCGAGGGCACCAGCGCCTGCGTCACCGCCACGAACGACCAGGCGTTCAGGTTCATCATGCGGTCCCAGGCCGCGCGGCCGAGCGCATGCACCGGCTCGCCCATCTCGAAGCCGCCGGCGATGTGCACCAGGGCATCGACCTGCCCGCCGAAGGTGCCAAGCACCCGCTGCCCCGCCCCGGCCATCGCCTCCACCGAGGTCACGTCGGCCTGGAGCAGCAGGTGCTGCGAGTTGTCGAGCCCGGGAAAGCTGCTGACGAGGTGCTCCAGCCGATGGTCGATCAGCGCCACGCGCCCCCCCCGGTCGAGGAACAGCTGCACCACGGCACGCCCCAGCGCGCCGGCGGCGCCCGTGACGACCACTTGACCCGGGGAATCGACTTCGTCCATGGCAGGCTCCTGGTTGGGAAAGGCATGGTAGCGCCGATGTCACCCGCGCGGCGCCCGGGCTGGCATCATCGGCGCTTCGTTTGCAAAGGAGAACTGTGATGAAAGAAGTGGTTGTCGTCAGCGGCGTTCGCACCGCCATCGGAACTTTCGGCGGAAGCCTCAAGGACGTGCCGCCCACCAAGCTCGCCGCCCTGGTCACCAAGGAAGCGCTGGCGCGCGCCAAGGTCGACGGCAAGGACGTCGAGCACGTGGTCTTCGGCCACGTCATCAACACCGAGCCGCGCGACATGTACATGGCCCGCGTGGCCGCGATCGAAGGCGGCTGCGCCCAGGAGACACCCGCGCTGACCGTCAACCGCCTGTGCGGCTCGGGCCTGCAGGCCATCGTGAGCGCGGCCCAGAGCATCCAGCTCGGGGACGCCAAGGTGGCCGTCGGCGGCGGCGCCGAAAGCATGAGCCGCGCCCCCTTCGCCTCGCTCACCGCCCGCTGGGGCGCGCGCATGGGCGACAGCAAGATGGTCGACATGATGCTGGGCGCGCTGCACGACCCCTTCCAGACCATCCACATGGGCATCACGGCGGAGAACATCGCCAAGAAGTGGGGCATCAGCCGCGAGACGCAGGACCAGACCGCGCTGACCAGCCACCAGCGCGCCCAGAAGGCGATCGAGGGCGGCTTCTTCAAGACGCAGATCGTTCCGGTGCCGCTGGAGAGCCGCAAGGGCACCACCTACTTCGACACCGACGAGCACGTGCGCCACGACGCCAAGATCGAGGACATGAGCAAGCTCAAGCCCGCCTTCCTCAAGGAAAACGGCACCGTGACCGCGGGCAATGCCTCCGGCGTCAACGACGCGGCCGCGGCCGTGGTGCTGATGGAGAAGGAAGAAGCGGCGCGGCGCGGCCTGAAGCCGATGGCGCGCATCGTGGCCTATGCCTTCGCGGGCGTGGACCCGGCCTACATGGGCATCGGCCCGGTGCCGGCCTCGCGCAAGGCGCTCGAGAAGGCGGGCCTGAAGGCCTCCGACATGGACGTGGTCGAAGCCAACGAGGCCTTTGCGGCGCAGGCCTGCGCGGTGAGCCAGGACCTGGGCCTGGATCCGGCCAAGGTGAACCCCAACGGCTCCGGCATCTCGCTCGGCCACCCGGTCGGCGCCACCGGCGCGCTGATCACTGTCAAGGCCCTGTACGAGCTGGAGCGCATCCAGGGCCGCTACGCGCTGGTGACCATGTGCATCGGCGGCGGCCAGGGCATCGCCTGCATTTTTGAGCGGATCTGACGGCCGCTCCAAAAGTTGTGGCTATAATCGTGGGATTGCCTGAATGACAGAAATGTCGATCAGGGGCTCTTAGCTCAGTTGGTAGAGCAGCGGACTCTTAATCCGTAGGTCGAGTGTTCGAGTCACTCAGGGCCCACCAGCAAACCCTTCACTGGTATAGAAACGGCGCTATCGAAAACGATAGCGCCGTTTTCTTTTGGGCGTCGGAAACGAGACGCCAGTGAGGGTGTCAAAGCACGCACCCGATCTCACTGACGCCTTGAAGGTGTCTCTGGACGCCGCGCAACTCAGCAGCGATACGCCATTCGTGATATTGAGAATGGGCGCTTTGAGGCGTACAACTTTTGCGCCCGATGGGCCTTTGCGCCTGTTTGTTCAACCTCCTCAAGTGGGGGGGCCTTGGCCCTGGTATCACCGCCCGTGGCGGGGCAGGGAAAGATCATGAACAAACTTTTCGGAAAGGCTGTGCTTTGCTCCGCCGCGGCMGCGGCGGCGACGATGATGGGCGCTGCATGGGCACACCAGGAAGGTCGAATGACGGGTGGCGGAAGCTTTGTCTGCAGTGATCCGGGGCAACAAAAAGTGACGCATGGCTTCGAGTTGCACTGCAAGGGCGATCCGCCGGCCACGCTCGCAGAGCCAAACAATCTGGAAATCAACTTGTCCGGTGGCGACAATTTCCATCTCACCACTTTGGCGAAGGCGGTGTGCACCGACACTGACGCGATCCAGCAACCCCCGAGTGCAAACTTCGACACCTTTGACGGCGCGGGAACCGGCACCTTCAACGGTCTGCCTGCAGAAATTGCATTCACCTTCACCGATGGCGGAGAGCCTGGCACCAAGGACACCGCGCTGGTCCTCATCAAGCTGACGGGGACGGGACAAACCGTGCTCAGCTGCAACACGGCGCCTCTGACCTTCGGCAATCATCAGGCGCACCAGGCGACCGGCAGCAAGTAGTAGCGACGGTTCGGCACCCCGAAGGGGCATCGTCGTGGCGAAAAAGAAGCAAGGAATGCGCAGGACGGCAGCAGGCATTTGTCTGGCAGCGCTGTCTGCGTTCGCGGGTGCATCGCTGTTTGCCGCCGACACTGAAAAGGCGTCCTCGATCAAGGCGGCCTTGATCGAGGAGCCCACGGGCAAGGATGTCGAGCGCGACGAGTCCGGCTCGGCGAGCCTCGGCGGAGCACTCTACAGCCCGTTCAGCCCCGCCTTTGAAGCGGTGCCGCAACCACTCAAAGCCAGCGCTGCGCCGACGCGGCAAAACGTGGACGAAGGGACGCCCGACCTGGCAATGACGACCGTCGCCTCCTCCGTTGCTGCAGGGCTCCTCGTCGTTCTTGTTCGCGTCCTTGTTGCGAGTTAGGGATCAGGACGATGGGTCAGCGCAAGGCCTCGAGGTAGGCATTGACCGCCGTGCGTGCCTGCCGCGACAACGCCTGCAAATCAGGCGCACCGACGGCGCTGATGTGGACGTGCGAGACCAGCCCGTACATCACGGTCTGGCTGACGCGCGCCGCTTCCCGGATCGGGCAACCTGCGGGCAGGTCCGCCGCGGCGGCGAGCGCATCGGCCCAGGCGTCGACGAAGCGCTCGTACATCTTGCGGTAGGCGTCGACGCCCGACAGGTGGCGCTCGAGCAGGTAGTGCGCGCCCCACTCCGCCGGCCGCTCGCGGTGGGCCTCGATCTGCGAGTCGATCAGCGCGTCGACGATCTCGCGCAGCGGGCGGCCCGTGTGCCGCGCGACGGCCTCCTGCATCGCAATCAGCAGCGCCTTGGAGCGCAGGTGCAGGCAGACGCGCGCCAGGTCCTCCTTGCTGGCGAAGTATTCGTAGAAGCTGCCGAGGCCGGTGCCGGCCACCAGCACGATCTCGCGGATCGTGATGCCCGCGTAGCCGCGTTCGACCAAAAGCCGAACAAAGGCTTCCTGCAGGGCTTGCGAAGTCTGCAGCGCACGCGACTGGCGCGGCTTTCTCCTCGGGGGAGAAGTCGGGGAACGTTTGATCCTGGTCTCCTTGCGCCGGAACCCGAACACCCGGAGCGTCGGTTGTTCCTAGAATTTTTCGAGCTGGCAGGCTGCATTCTGCAGCGATGGACAGCAGCGCCGAAGCCCGGCGCGGAAGCCAAAAAAACGGGAGACAAGATCATGCAAACCATCGTCCGCGCGGCTTCGGCCGCGCTCGTCCTGGCGGCCGCCACCGCCTCGGCGCAGCCTGCCTCGACCGTGAAGATCGCCTCGCTGGACGCGATGTCCGGGCCCATGGCCGGTCTCGGCCTCAACGTGCTCAAGAGCTTCCAGTACACGGTGAAGATGGCCAACGACGAGGGCTGGGCAGGGCCCACCAAATTCGAGATCGTCGCCTTCGACAACAAGCTGTCCGCCCAGGAGGCGCTGAGCCTGCTGAATTCGATCGTGGCCCAGGACATCCGCTACGTGGTGCAGGGAACCAGTTCCTCGGCCGTCGGCGTCGCGCTCCTGGGCGCCATCGACAAGCACAACAGCCGCAATCCGGGCAAGGAGATCGTGTACCTGAACTACGCCGCGCAGGCACCCGTGATGACCAATGCGCAGTGCAGCTTCTGGCACTTCCGCACCGACGCCAACTCCGACATGAAGGTGGCGGCGATGACGACGCACATCGCGGCGCAGCCCGGCGTGAAGAAGGTCTTTCTTCTGAACCCCAACTACGCCTACGGCCAGGAGGTCTCCAGGGCCGCGCGCGATCTGCTGGCCAAGAAGCGCCCCGACATCGAGATCGTCGGCGACGACTTCCATCCGCTGGGCCAGGTCAAGGACTATTCGCCCTACATGGCGAAGATCAAGCGCGCCGGCGCCGACACGGTGATCACGGCCGACTTCGGCGCCGACCTGGCCCTGATCGTGCGGGCCGCACGGGATTCCGGACTCGGCGTCGATTTCTACACGCTCAACGCCAACAACTTCGGCGTGCCGGGCGCCATGGGCGCGGCGGGCGTTGGCCGGGTCAAGCTGGTGTCGGCCTTCAGCCCCAACGACCCGGGCCTGTCGGGCAAGCCGCTGCTCGGCGGCTTCAAGCGCCAGGTCAACGAGGATTTCACCAACAGCCTCGGCCACAACGCGATCGTGATGCTGGCGCAGGCGATGCGCGAAACGAAGGCGACCGATCCCATGACCGTGGCCACGAAGATGGAAGGCATGCGCTTCGAAGGCCTCAACGGCCCGGTCGAGATGCGCAAGTCCGACCACCAGGCCCAGCAGCCGATCTACGTGCTGAGCTGGGAAAAGGTCGACGGCAAGGCCGTGGTGCACGACCAGGAGAACACCGGCCTGGGCTGGAAGCAGGTGGCCGTGGTCGATGCCAAGGCAGCCGAGCAGGCCACCACCTGCCAGATGAAGCGCCCGTCGGGCAGCTGAGCCCGCACCCTCCATTCACCTCCGAAAGACCCACCATGACCGGCATCCATCCCGACAACCAGGTTCCCGAACTCAAGGACTACAACGTCTACACCAGCGACCCGGCGCTGCGCCGCGCGGTGGCGCGCGGCGGCGCCGGCTGGCGCGACGACGAGTTGGTGCGCCAGGGCGCCGAGTACGGCGCCGAGGCCACCCTGCGCGCCGCCGAGGACGCCAACCACCATGAGCCGGAGCTGCACACGCACTCGCGCACCGGCGAGCGCATCGACGCCGTCAGGTTCCATCCCGCGTGGCACACGATGATGACCATCGCACGGCGCAACGGCATCGCCAACCTGCCCTTCTTCGACCAGCGCCCCTCGGCCTGGACCGGCTACGGCGCCTCGCTCTACATGCACAGCCAGATTGAGTCGGGCTCGACCTGCCCGACCACGATGACCAAGGCCTGCATCCCGGTGATGCGGCTCAACCCGGCGCTGTTCGAGGCGGCGGCACCCAAGCTCGGCGCCACGGTGCACGACGCGCGCGACATCCCCTTCGCGCAGAAGCACTCGATGACGGTCGGCATGGGCATGACGGAAAAGCAGGGCGGCAGCGACGTGCGCACCAACACCTCGCGCGCGGTGCCCGCGGGCCAGGGTCCCTGGGGCGAGGAGTTCCTGATCACCGGCCACAAGTGGTTCCTCTCGGCGCCGATGTGCGACGGCCACCTGGTGCTCGCGAAGACCGATGAGCGCGGCTCGACCTGCTTCTTCGTGCCGCGCTGGCGGCCCGACGGCAGCAAGAACCCGATCCACATCCAGCGCCTGAAGGACAAGGTGGGCAACCGCTCCAATTCCAGCAGCGAGGTCGAGTTCAAGGAGGCCTGGGGCGTGCTCGTCGGCGAGGAAGGCCGCGGCATCCCGACCATCATCGAGATGGCGACCTATACCCGCCTCGACTGCGCGCTCGCGAGCGCCGGCTTCATCCGCCAGGCCTTCGCGCAGGCGCTGCACTACACGCGCAACCGCCATGCCTTCGGCCGCGCTCTGGTCGACCAGCCCGTGATGACCGAGCTGCTCGGCGACATGGCGCTCGAGTCCGAGGCCGCGACGCTGCTGGCCATGGACCTGGCCTCGCACTTCGGTTCCAGCGATCCGTTCGACGTCGCCTGGCGCCGCCTCATGACGCCCGCGGCCAAGTTCTGGAACTGCAAGCGCGCGGTGGCGCTGACCGGCGAGGCCATGGAAGTCTTCGGCGGCAACGGCTATGTGGAAGACGGTCCGATGGGACGCCTGTTCCGCGAGGCGCCGGTCAACTCGATCTGGGAAGGCTCGGGCAACGTGATGAGCCTGGACGTGCTGCGCGCGGTCTCGCGCAACCCGGACGATGCGCATCGGGTGCTCGACCATCTGCAGGAAGTCGCCTCGCAGGACACCCGCCTGCGGGCCCAGACGCAGGCCTTGCGCGATGCGCTCCTGCTGCCGCCGACCGAGCTCGAACGCCAGGCCCGCCGCTTCACGCAGCGCCTGGTGCTCACCGCCCAGGCCTGCCTGATGCTGCAGCACGCCAGCGCCGAGGCCTCGGCCGCCTTCATCGGCAGCCGCTTCGACCCCGACTGGGGGCCGGTGACCGGCATCACCGCCGGCACCAGCGATCCCGGTGCGCTGCTGCGCGCGGCCTGGCACTGAAGACGCGACAGGCATGACTGATTTCGTTTCGGTGCTGGACCAGCACGCCCGCGTGCAGCCGGCCAGGGAATTCCTGCGCGCGGCGGGCCGTTCCTTCAGCTACGGCGAGTTCGCCGAGCTCAGCCGCCGCGCCGCCACCGTGCTGCGCGGCCACGGCATCGGCGCCGGCGACAGGGTGGCGCTGCTGTGCTTCAACACGCCGGGCTTCGTGCTCGCACTGTTCGGTGCCTGGCGACTGGGCGCCGCCGTGGTGCCGGTCAACCACAAGCTGCAGGCACCCGAGATCGACTACGTGCTGCGCCACTCGGGCAGCAGGCTGTGCGTGGTGGATGGCGCCCTGGCCCCGCTCGCGCAGAAGATCGAGCACACGCCGGACTGGCTCGCGACCGACAGCGCCGGCGCCGGCATGGCCTCCTTCGACGCGCTGCTCGAGCAGGCCGCGCCGATGGCCGACGCCGCGCCGCCGCCCGGCGATGCGCTGGCCGAGATCCTCTACACCTCCGGCACCACGGGCAAGCCCAAGGGCTGCCTGCATACGCACGCCAACGTGTTCCTCGCGGCGGTTTGCGCCGCGGCCAGCACCTCGATCACGCGCCACGAGCGCACCCTGATCGCGATGCCGGCGTGGCATTCGTCGCCGCTCAACAACTGGCTGCTCGGCACGCTGCTGATGGGCGGCAGCGCGGTGTTCCTGCGCGAGTACGCGCCCAAGGCCTTCCTCGATGCGCTGGCGCAGGAGCGCATCAGCTTCACCTTCGGCGCGCCGATCGCCTTCCTGGCCCCGCTCGCGGTGGTGCCGGACATCAAGGCCTACGACTTCGGCGCGATGCGCATGTGGGCCTACGGCGGCGGACCGCTGGGCGCCGACATGGCGCGCAAGCTGGCCGACAGCTACGGCAGCGACCGCTTCGTGCAGGTCTACGGCATGACCGAATCGGGTCCGCTGGGCACGGTGCTCTATCCCGAGGAGGCGATCGCCAAGGCGGGCTCGATCGGCCGCGCGGGCGTGCCGGGCGTCGCGGTCGAGGTGCGGCGCGCCGACGGACAGCGCTGCACGGCCGGCGAAGTCGGCGAGATCCACCTGCGTTCGCCCGCGATGATGAAGGGCTACCTCGACAACCCGGAGGCCTCCGCGGCCGCCTTCGACCCGCAGGGCTGGTACCGCACCGGCGACCTGGCGCGGATCGACGAGGACGGCTACCTCTTCATCGTCGACCGGCTGCGCGACATGATCGTCACCGGCGGCGAGAACGTGTACTCGAAGGAGGTCGAGGACGTGCTCGCGATGCATCCCGACCTGCAGGACGTGGCCGTCATCGGCCGGCCGCATCCGGAATGGGGCGAGACGGTGACGGCGGTGGTGGTGGCACGCGCCGGTCGGGCGGTCGACGGCGATGCGCTGCGCACGTACCTCGAGCCGCAGCTGGCGCGCTACAAGATCCCGCGCGCCTATGAATTCCGCGACACGCTGCCGCGCACGGCAACCGGAAAGCTGCTCAAGCACCAACTGCGGTAAAAACGCCGTCACCATGACCCCTGCCTCGATCGACTCCGCCCGCCCCGCCGCTGTCTTCGCGCGCGAGGGCGATGTCTGGCTGCCCAGCGAACTGTCGCGCGGGCCGTGGGATCCCCGGGCCCAGCACGGCGGCGCGCCCAGCGCCCTGATGGCGCATGTGGCCGAAAGCGCCATGGCCGAACCCGGCTGGCAGCTCGCGCGCCTGAGCGTCGAGCTGGTCAAGCCGGTGCCGGTGGCGCCGCTGACCACGCGCTGCACTGCACAGCCCGCGCGCTCGACCACGCGCCTGACGATCGATCTGCTCGCCGGCGAGACGCTGGTGGCGCGCGCCCATGCGCTGATGCTGCGCGGGCAGGCGCTGGCGCTGCCCGACGGCCTGCCGGGGCTGTCGCCGCCACGCCTGCTGCCGCTGCCCGGCGACTGCAGCGAGCCGCTGCGCATCCCGGGCCTGCCCGTCGGCGTCGCGTTCCACGGCGCCGCCATGGACACGCTCGTCGCCCAGGGCGACATCTCGCAGCCGGGCCCGGGCGCGGCCTGGTTCCGTCTCGCGGTGCCGCTGGTGGCCGGCGTGCCGAACTCGCCGGCGATGCGCGCCGCCGCCGCGGCCGACTTCGGCAACGGAGTCAGCTGGTTGCTGCCGGTCGAACGCTACATGTTCTCCAATGCCGACCTGAGCCTGCACCTGCATCGCCAGCCGGTGGGCGAATGGATCGGCCTCGCCTCCGAATCGCAGGCGGACGGCAGCGGCGCCGGCACCACGCTGTCGCGGCTCTACGACGAGCAGGGCCCGATCGGCGTCGCCGTCCAGACGCTGGTCTTGCGCGATCGCGACGCCGCGTAGGTCTCCCGAAGCCCCCCTTCGCAATGCCGGAACACGGGCGGCGACGCCCGTGGCATCCTCTATCGGCGATTTCGCAGGCAGCTCGAGGAGAGATTCGATGGTCGAAGGCAAAGTGGTTCTGGTCACCGGCGCGGGGGGCGGCATCGGCCGCGACATCGCGCTCGCCATGGCGCGCCACGGCGCGCGCGTGGTGGTCAACGACATCGGCGCCGCGCTCGACGGCGCCGGCCACAGCGCCGGGCCGGCCCAGCAGGTGGTCGACGAAATCCATGCCCTGGGCGGCGAGGCCGTGCCCAACGCCGACAGCGTGGCCGATGCCGCCAGTGCAGCGCGCATGGTCCAGTGCGCGGTCGACAACTTCGGCCGCATCGACGCCGTGGTCAACAACGCCGGCATCCTGCGCGACCGCTTCTTCCATAAGATGTCGGTCGACGAATGGGACGCGGTGATCAAGGTTCACCTCTACGGCAGCTACTACGTCAGCCGTGCCGCCGCGGTCTTCTTCAAGGAGCAGGCCTCGGGCGCGATGGTGCACATGACCTCGACCTCGGGGCTGATCGGCAACTTCGGCCAGGCCAACTATGCGGCCGCCAAGCTCGGCATCACGGCGCTGTCGAAGTCGATCGCGCTCGACATGCTCAAGTTCAACGTGCGCTCCAACTGCATCGCGCCCTTTGCCTGGAGCCGCATGATCGGCGCCATCCCGACCGACACGGAAGAGCAGCGGGTGCGCGTCGCCAAGATCCAGCAGATGACGCCTTCGAAGATCGCGCCACTGGCGGTCTACCTCGCCAGCGATGCGGCGCGCGAGGTCAACGGCCAGATCTTCTCCGTGCGCAACAACGAGATCTCGCTGATCAGCCAGCCGCGCCCGGTGCGCTCGATCCACCGCTCCGAAGGGTGGACGCCACAGACCATCGCCGAGCACGCCATGCCGGCGATGCGCGCCAGCTTCTACCCGCTCGACCGCTCGGCCGACGTCTTCAGCTGGGACCCGGTCTGACGAGCCCCCACGCTCCCTCACTTCGTGTGTCGCTGCCCCCCGAGGGGGCCGCAGGCCGCCTTGGGGCGGCCCGGCGCCGGCCTGATGCGGGTTGGTTTTAGCGGGACAATCCGCGCGTGAATCTCCATTTCGACCTGTTCGACCTCAAGCTCTTCGCCTATGTGGCGGAGGCGCGCAGCCTGACGCGCGGCGCCGACCGCGCCTGCATCTCGCTCGCGGCCGCCTCCACCCGCATCAAGCAGATGGAGGAAGCCATCGGCGGCAAGCTGCTGCACCGCACCGCGCAGGGCGTGAACATGACCGCGGCCGGCGAGGCCCTGCTCTACCATGCCAAGCGCGTGATGCAGCAGATGGAGCACCTGCGCATCGACATGCAGGACTTCGGCAAGGGCATCAAGGGCCATGTGCGGGTGTTCGCCAACACCACCTCGATCACCGAATACCTGCCCGAGAAGCTGGCCGGCTTCCTCACGCAGCATCCGGCGGTGCAGGTCGACCTGCGCGAATACCTGAGCGAGGAGATCGTGCGTTCGGTGGCCGACGGCGGCGCCGACATCGGCATCCTGGCCGGCGACGTTCACACCGGCGACTTCGACGCCCGGCCCTTCGGCCGCAACCAGCTGGTGCTGGTGGTGCCGACGGCGCATCGCTTCGCCGAAACGTCCGCGATGGCCTTCGTCGACACGCTCGAGGAGCAGCACGTGGGCCTGCACCACGCCAGCGCGATCCACCGCTTCCTGCTGCGCAAGGCCGAACTCGCCGGCCGCGGCTACAGCCCGCGGATCCAGGTCGGCAGCTTCGAGGCCATCTGTCTCATGATCGAGGCCGGGGTCGGCGTCGGCGTGCTGCCGGCCTCGTCGGCGCGCCGCCTGTCGCGCGCGCTGCGCATCACGACCGTGCCGCTCACAGATGCCTGGGCCGAGCGCGAGCTCAAGATCGTCGCCCGCAGCCGCGAGCAGCTGCCCGCATCCGCGCGTGAACTCTTCGACTACCTCGCGCAGCCACCCGAAGCGCCCTGACCCACACGGCATGTCCGCAGACCTGAAATCGCTGCGCCTGTTCGTGGCCGTGGCCGACCACGGCAGCATCAGCGAGGGCGCAAAGCGCTGCCACATCGCGCTGGCGGCCGCCAGCAAGCGGATTTCCGACCTGGAGTCGCGGGCCCGGCTGCCGCTGCTGGTGCGCCACGCGCGCGGCGTCACGCTCACCTCGGCGGGCCACGGACTGCTGCTGCATGCGCGCGCCGTGCTGTCGGCCATGGACCGGCTCGGTGCCGAACTCGACGATTTCCAGAACGGCGTGGCGAGCGTGGTCAGCATCACGGCCAACGCGTCGGCCATCGCCCAGTTCCTGCCGGCCCAGATCGGCTCCTTCCTGCGGCTGCACCCGGTGCTCAAGATCGACCTGCAGGAACGCGCCAGCACCGAGGTGGTCAAGGCCGTGCTGGGCGGCCTGGCCGACATCGGCGTGATCGAGGGCCACACGCCGGCCGAGGGCCTCGAATGCCTGCCCTACCGCAGCGACGAACTGGCCGTGGTGGTGGCGCGCGACCATCCGCTGGCCCGGCGCCGGCGCATCGGCGTGGACGAGGTGCTGCGCCACGACCATATCGTGGTGCGCGAAGGCACGGCGCTGCACCGCGTGCTGCTGAGCGCCGCGCTCGAGGCGCAGGTGCCGCTCAAGGTCCGCATGCAGGTCGGCAGCTTCGACATGGTGTGCCGCATGGTCGAGCAAGGCGTCGGCATCGGCGTGCTGCCCTTCGCGGCGATCCTGCCCCAGCTGCAGATCCTGCGGCTGCGCTGCCTGCGGCTCGACGCCCCCTGGGCGGTGCGCCGGCACCTGCTGTGCGTGCGGCGCGAGCAGGACCTGACGGCGGCGGCGCGCTCGGTGCTGGAGCACCTCCGAACCCCGGACCCGGCCTGACTGGCCCCCATGCTCCCCACTTCGCCGCTCAAGTCAACTCAGGGCAGCGTGAAGTTGGTCGCGAAGGTTGCGTCCCCCGCCAGCGTCGGCGAGGACGCCGTCTTCACCGAGCCGGCCCCGCTGGCTTCCACCACGTACTTGCCAGCCGCAGCCGTGTTCGGCGCAAAGACCAGCGCCGCCGGCGCCGCTGCGTAGGGCGCCACCAGCGGCGCATTCACCGGCACCGCGTAGGTGTAGGCGCCTGTGTCGCCGTCCGCCGCACGGTCGGCCACGACGATGGTCGGGCCGCCGGACAGCGGCTGCAGGGCACGCACCTGTGCCTCGATCGGCGAGCTCGCGGTGCTCACGGCGCCGGACAGCGTGGCCGTCGGCGAAGTGGGCACGGCGAGCGCCGACGCCGACGCATTGAGCGTGGTCACGGTTTCGGCGGCGATGGGTACGCCAGTCACCACCGCGGTGGTGCGGCCGGGCGCCGTCAGCACCAGGTGATAGCTTCCGGCAGGCACCGGCTGCAGCAGGAATTTGCCCGTGCTGTCCGGCACCGTCGCCTTGACGATGACCCCGTTCTGCTGCAGCGAAACGCTGGTCCTCGGATCGACCAGGCCGACGTCCACATAGCCAAGCACGCCAGAGACCAGGCGCGGCACCACGCTCAGTACCGGCTTGAGCAGGTACTGTCCGGACTTGCCGGCTTTCACCACTGACTTGCAGGCGTCGAAGTCGATCACGAAGTCTGCCATCTGGTTGGCCGCCACATCGATGTTGGCATTCGCCTTCAAGCCCGATTGCTGGCCGCTGGGCGTCTTCAGCGCGATTTCCTTTTCGCCAGTGGGAATGACCGAATTGGCCAGCGGCGTGCTGCCGCCGTTCTCAGCCAGGACCAGGCGCAGCTGGGTGTATTTGCCCACCGGCAGTGGCAATTGCCCGAGTTCGAACAGCACACCGTTGGTCAGCGACAAGAGGTCGATGCGCGCCGGCGGGTCCACCGCCAGGTCCTGCCAACCAGCTTCACTTTCTGCCGCGTTGGCGGCCTGGTGGACGCGTACCTTGGTGACGGTCACGTTGACGGCGTCATAGCCGCAGGCCGGCGCGTCGGTCATGGCCAGCCGCAGCGTGCCTTTCTCGGCGGTGGGGGTAGGGGTCGCGGCGACGGGAATCGAGCCCCCCCCCCCCCCCCCCCCCCCCCCCCCCCCCCCCAGAGCGCGGCGTCTTTGCAACGCTGCTGGCGCGATCTCAAAACACGGCAGCTATGCTCGAATTCCAACGATGCAAAAGGACATTCCATGAGGAAGCTAGTCGCAGCACTCTTCGCAACGGCCATGCTCGGAGGGTGTGTTGTCTACCCCGAGGCCCCAGGCAATCCAGGCGGCGGGTACGGAAAGCAATGCCCGCCAGGGCAGGCAAAAAAAGGAAACTGCTAGTCCGCCGTTTCAAGGGTGGCCAACTTCGGCCGGCTGCTGAAAAAGATTCGGCAGGCCGTCGCGACCGTCGCTTGACGGCGCTCGGTGGGCGCTCGGACCTCGCGTCGGGCTCAGTAGGTGCTTGCCGCGCTGACCTCGCCGCGCTGGCGGCCCGGCGCCGGCCTGAGCCTTCGCGATTCGCGAAGCCTCGCGCCCGCCACAAACGAATTGTTCTCCTCGACCCGCGCGTCAAGAATCGCGAAGCCGAACAAGCCAAGGAGACATTTCTTGAAGATCATCCGCGTCAGCGCCACGCCGCTGAACATCCCGGTCACCATCGACGTGCTGGGCCTCGACAAAAAGACCTCTCTGTCGCTCTGCCTGACCGAGATCGAGACCGACACCGGCCTCGTCGGCCATGGCATGACCGCCATCACCGAAGAGGAAATCATCGCCGCCGCGGTGCGCGAAGTGGCCGGCCCGGCGCTGATCGGCGAAGACCCGATGGCCACCGAGCGGCTCTGGGAGAAGCTCTACTGGCTGCTGTCGCCGCGCGGGCAGACCGGCTACGCCAGCCATGCCATCGCCGCGCTCGACATCGCGCTGTGGGACCTCAAGGCCCGCGCGCTCGGCCAGCCGCTGTGGCGCCTGCTGGGCGGCGCGCGCTCGCGGGTCCCGGTCTACGCGACCTTCGGCTTCGGCTTCTTCGAGCGCGACGAGCTCGCCGCGGCCGCGAAGCTCTGGGTGTCGCAGGGCTTCCGGCGCCTCAAGATGACCGTCGGCGGCCATGCGCTGGCGCGCCGCGACGAGCCGCGGCCGATCGACGAAGTGATCGACGAGGACGTACGCCGCGTCGCCGCGGTGCGCGAGGCCGTGGGCCCCGACGTGAAGCTCTACGTCGACGGCAACTGCGGCCTCGACCTGTTCCATGCGAGCGACCTGGCACGGCGCATCGAGCCCTACGGCATCAGCTTCTTCGAGGAGCCGCTGACGCAGAACGACGTGCGCCAGATGGCGCAGCTGCGCACGCGCACCACGATCCCGCTCGCCTGCGGCCAGAACGAGGGCCTGTCGTTCCGCTTCCGCGACCTGCTGGTGAACCAGGCGGCCGACGTGCTGCAGCCCAACGTGACCATCTCGGGCGGCTATTCGCAGTGCCTGAAGATCGCGGGCATGGCGCAGGCCTTCAACGTGCCGATCGACAACGGCGGGGCCTGGCCCTTCCACAACATGCACCTGCACGCGGGCGTCGCCAACGGCGGGATGGTCGAATACCACTACGTCGCGGTGAAGATGCTCGAGCAGATCTTCGACGGCCTGCCGGTGCCCGACCAGGGCTGGCTCACGCTGCCCGAGACGCCGGGGCTGGGCTTCGCACCGAATGCCGAGCGGGTGCGGGAGTTGGCGAAGCTCCCGACCTCCCACGGCAAAGGCAAAGCCTGAAGCGCCAGCACAAGCATCGGGTTAGAAAGAACAACGGAGACACGATGAAACAGAGACGACAAGCGATTCGACCCTCACGCGGGCATGCACTGCGCACGGGAACCCTGGCACTGACTTTCTGCATGGCGGGCGCATTCGGCACGACCGCGGCCTGGGCCCAGAAGTACCCCGACAAGCCGATCCGGCTGGTGGTGGGCTACTCGGCGGGCGGCGGCGTCGATGCGGCGGCGCGGATCCTGAGCGCGCGCCTGCCGGCGGTGCTCGGCCAGCAGGTGGTGGTCGAGAACCGCGCCGGCGCCACCGGCATGATCGCGGCCGACCTGGTCGCCAAGGCCGCGCCCGACGGCTACACGCTGATGATGGGCGACAGCGCGATGCTGATCGCCAAGCTGCTGCAGCCGAAGATCGCGATCGATCCGCTGACCAGCTTCAAGCCGGTGGCCGGCGCCTTCATCTCGCCGCTGATGATCGTCACCGGCAACGACTTCCCGGCCCGCACACCGGCCGAGCTGGTGACCGAACTCAAGACCCATCCGGGCCGCTATTCCTTTGCGACCTCCGGCGTCGGCACCGTGCAGCACCTGGGCTTCGAGATGCTCAAGCAGGCCACCGGCAGCTTCGTGGTGCATGTGCCGTACCGGGGCGCCGCGCAGATCGTGCCCGACGTGGTCGGCGGGCAGGTGCCGATCGGCGTCGTCAGCGCCACGGCCGGCATGGCGCAAGCCAAGGCCGGCAAGCTGCGCGCGCTGGCGTTGATGAACACCGCGCGGCTCGAAGCCGCGGACGGCGTGGCGCCGCTGGCCGATGCGCTGCCGGGCTTCGACGTCGCACCGCGCCTGTTCCTGCTGGCGCCGGCCGGCACGCCGGACGAGATCGTCGACAAGCTCGCGGCCGCGGTGAAGACCGTGCTCGACACCCCCGAGGCCGCCACCGCGGCCGCCGCCCAAGGCACCTTGCGGGCCTTCGCCACGCCCGCGCAGCTGCGCAAGGAATTGGTCGACGAGAACGCGCGCTGGAAGCGCATCATCACCGAGCAGCGCATCGTGGCGGAAGGGAGCTGACCATGGCGCAACCCCACCTGGGCCTGATCGTGCCGCCCGCCGCCGGCGCGGTGCCGGTGGACGGCCCGCTGCTGTACGGCGAGCGCATCCGCTTCAGCGCGCGCGGGCTCGGCCTGGGCGAGATCTCGACGCGCGGCTACACCGAGGTGATCGATTCGGTGATCGAGAAGGCCGTCGAGCTCGCCGCCCTCGGCGTCGGCGCCGTCTCGCTCATGGGCACCTCGCTGAGCTTCTTCCGAGGCGCCGCCTTCAACCGCCAGCTGCAGGCCGAAATGGCGCGCGCCACCGGCCTGCCCTGCAGCACGATGAGCGATGCCATCGTCGGCGGCCTGCGCAGCCTGGGCGTGCGGCGGGTCGCGGTGGCCACCGCCTACATCGACGAGGTCAACCTGCAGCTGCGCCGCTACCTGCAGGACAGCGACTTCGAGCCGCTGGCCTTGCAGGGGCTGTCGATCTCCGACGTGCAGGCGGTCGGCGCCGTGCCGACGCAGGTGCTGGTCGACCTGTGCACGACGGTCTTCGAGGCCAGCCCGGGCGCTGACGGCATCCTGATCTCGTGCGGCGGGCTGGTCACGCTCGACGCGGTGCGCGAGGTCGAAGCGCGGCACGGCGTGCCCGTGGTCTCGAGCTCGCCCGCGGGCTTCCGGGAGCTGGTCCGCAGTGCCGGGCTGGACCCGCGCTCGCCGGGCCACGGGCGCCTGTTCGCCTGAGCGCGGCGGGTCGATGCGCCGCCGGCGCGCAGCACGCTCCGTGCCTTGCGCCCGCTGAAATCACCGATGCGTTGCGAAGCACGCGACGACACTTTCGGATCATTCACATCCCTCCTTCCGAACGGTCTCAGTTCGCTCTGCAACCGCTCGCGGTGAAATGGCTGTGCTCACGCCACACCCAAGCAGGAAAGGAGATCCGCTGCCACCCCAGAGTACCCAGCGAACAACGCCGCGTCTCAGGGCGGGATGTCATGACGTTCCAGGACATCCAGCTGAGGCAAAAAGACGAGCCCCGAAGGTGCGCAAACACCAACGAGGCTCTGACCACAACGTGCCCCTTGGAAGGAAACGCACATCATGGCTACTTCGGATCATAGTCAACCCTCCAGCATCGCCATCGCCGTCGCGAGATGGAGGTCGGTCTGATTGATGCGGACTTGGGCGGCTTCCTCTACAAGAAGCGGGTAGCCCGTCCCGGTGGCGGCAAGAGCGGCGGCTATCGAACGCTGCTGTCGGCGCGGATCGGCAGCCGTTATGTGTTTTTGTATGGGTTCCCAAAAAGTGACAAGGCGAACATTGCGCAGGACGAAAGGAAGGCGCTGCAGTTCGCGGGAAAGGTGTTTCTGGAGCTATCGACAGAGGACTTGATGAAAGCGCTGCAGATAGGCGTTCTATTGGAGGTGTGTTGTGACGAGCAAGCTCATTGAATCCCTGCGCGGCGATCTGGCCGCGCTGCACGATGCTGGCGCAATCGGTAAGGTGACGATGCGCGAGTTCGATGCCATCTGCCCGCCGCCAGTACGGGAGTTCAGCGCGGCCGACATCAAGCGGCTGCGCGAGGAACTGAAGTTCAGCCAGCCGGTGTTCGCACTGCACCTGCACACCACGGCATCCACGGTGCGCAAGTGGGAGCAAGGCGACACCCATCCTGCAGGGCCGGCCCTCAAACTGCTCAATGTCATCGCGAGCAAGGGGCTGCAGGCAATCCTTTGATCGAGACAAATAGGTCTGCACTTCCCGCAGACGTCTGCCTCAAATGAAATTGCGATATTTAACGGTTGTAAAAACTTCTAGATGAGATCTGTCTGAAACTGCGCGCAGATGATTCGCCCATCGGGGCTTCGGGCGACCTCGAGAGCTCGCGTTGCTGCTCCCGCGGACTCAGTTCGCACTGCCCGTGACCTCGAGTTCGCCCGCGGGCCGCCGGCCGCCGGCTACTTGAGCAACAGCCCCGGCAGCCACAGCGACAGCCCCGGCCAGTAGGTGACGACTGCCAGGAAGCCCAGCATCGCCAGCAGCCAGGGCCAGACCGCCACGGTCAGCTCGGTGATGCCCATCTTGGTGATGCCGCTGGCTACGTAGAGGTTCAGGCCGACCGGCGGATGGCACATGCCGACTTCCATGTTGACCACCATCATGATGCCGAAGTGCACCGGATCGATGCCCAGCTGCATCGCCACCGGGAACAGGATCGGCGCCAGGATCAGCACGATCGACGAGGGCTCCATGAAGTTGCCCGCCACCAGCAGCACCAGGTTGCAGACCAGCAGGAAGCCGATCGGCCCCAGGCCCTGCGCGATCATCCAGTTGCCCAGGTCCTGCGGGATGCTCTCGTTGGCCAGGATGAACGAGAACATCACCGCGTTGGTGATGATGTAGAGCAGCATCGCGCTCATGTTGGCGGAGTTCAGCAGCACCCGCGGCACGTCCTTCAGGCCCAGGTCCTTGTAGACGAAGACCGCGACGACGAAGGCATACACCGCGCTCATCGCGGCCGCCTCGGTGGGCGTGAAGATGCCGGTGTAGATGCCGCCCATCACGACCACGATCAGCAGCAGGCCCCAGATCGCCTCGCGAAAGGCCTTGAGGCGCACCGACCAGCCCATCTTCGGCAGGCGTGGGTAATCGTTCTTCCAGGCCCGGTACCAGGTCACGACGCCCAGCAGCAGCGCCAGCGCAATGCCGGGCACCACGCCGGCCATGAACAGCGCGCTGATCGAGGTGTTGGTGGCCACCGCATACATCACCATCACGATCGACGGCGGGATCAGGATGCCGAGCGCGCCCGAAGTGGCGATCACGCCGGCGCCGAAGCGCTTCGGGAAGCCGGCCGTGACCATTGCCGGCAGCAGGATCGAGCCAATGGCCACCACCGTGGCCGGGCTCGACCCCGACACCGCGGCGAACAGCGCGCAGGCCAGAACGCCGCCCAGCCCCAGGCCACCGTGCCAATGGCCGACCATCGCCGAGGCGAAGCGGATCATCCGCCTGGCCACCCCGCCATGGGTCAGGAAATTGCCGGCCAGGATGAAGAACGGGATCGCCATGATCTCGAACTTCTCGATGCCGGTGAACAGCTTCAGTGCCACCGCCTCGAGCGGCACCTCGGTCATGGTGAACAGAAAAGTCAGCACCGTCAGGCCGAGCGCGATCGAGATCGGCATGCCGCTGAGCATCAACAGCACCAGCAGGGAGAAGATGATGAGGCTGTTCATGGTCGCGCCTCCAGGGCCGGCGTGCGGTCAGCCTCCAGGCCTTCGACATGGCCGTGGTCGTGTCGCGGCAACTCGCCGGTTTTCCAGAACGCCACGGCCACTTGCAGGAAGCGAAAGCACATCAGGAACGACCCCAGCGGAATCGCCAGGTAGGCGAGCCAGCTCGGCAGCTCCAGGTCGGGCGTGGTCTGGTCGCTCTGCGCCAGGCCCCAGACCAGCCGCGCGCCGAGCGCCCCGACCACCGCGGTGAACAGGGCGCCAGCGAACAGGCCGAACAGCACGAAGCGGCGCCGCATCGGCGCCTGCAGGCGGTTGATCAGCACATCCACGCCGACATGGATGCCGGTGCGCACGCCGTAGGCGGCGCCGAACTTGGCCATCCAGACGAACATGAAGATGCACAGCTCCTGGGCCCAGCCCAGGTGGATCGCGAGCAGCCAGTCCTGGAGGCCGGGGATCGGCACGCCGGCCAGATAGCGGTGGACCACGGCAACGAAGATCAGCAGGGTCGCGCCGCCCATGAGGCTGGCGATCAGCCACTCCTCGAGCTTGTTGAGTACGTTCATCGTGCCTCCGAAGGGTGCTTCAGAGGTTCACGAGGTTCCGATCGCCTTGTGGATGTCCTGGATCAGCTCCGGGCCCACGCGCGAGGCCATGGCCTGGTGCACCGGCTTGAGCTGCGCGATCCAGGCCACCCGTTCTTCTGCTGTGAGGGCATGCAGCCTGATCCTGCCGCTGGCCTGCATCGCCGCGATCGCGTCGTCGTTGTCCTTTTGCGAGATCGCGTCGTTGCGCTCGGTGGCCTCCTTCATGGCCGCCTCGAGCGCGCTGCGGATGTCCGCCGGCAGCGCATCCCAGAACTTCTTGTTGACGATCACGCCATAGCCGATATAGCCATGGCCGGTGAGCGCGCCATGGGCCTGCACCTCGTGCGTCTTCTGCGTGTAGATGTTGGACGGCGTGTTCTCGGTACCGTCGACCACGCCGGTCTGCAGCGCCTGGTAGACCTCGGAGAAGGCCATCACCTGCGGGATCGCGCCGAGCGCGCGCATCTGCGCCTCGAGCACCTTGGACGACTGGATGCGCAGCTTCAGGCCCTTCATGTCGCCGGGCCGCCGGACGGCCCTGTTGGCGGTCATGATCTTGAAGCCGTTGTCCCAGTAGGCCAGCCCCTTGAAGCCCTTGGGCTCCAGCCGGGCCAGCAGCCGGGCGCCGATCGGCCCGGTGGTGATGGTGCGCAGCGCCGCCTTGTCCGGAAAGATGTAGGGCAGGTCGAAGACCTCGAACTCCCTCACGCCCAGCGGCCCGAACTTGGCGAGCGACGGCGCCAGCATCTGTACGGCGCCGAGCTGCAGCGCCTCGAGCTCTTCCTTGTCCTTGTAGAGCTGGCTGTTCGGATAGACCTCGACCCTGACCCGGCCCCGGGTCAGTTCGGCGGCCCGTTTCGCGAAGAAATCGGCGGCGGCCCCCTTGGGCGTGTTGGGCGCCACCACGTGGCTGAACTTGATGACGATCGGTGCCGGCTGTGCGAACACCCTCGGAACTGCGAATGCAGACGCGCCGACCCATACGGCACGCCGAGTCATGGAATGGCTCATGAATGTCTCCCTGTCTTGTTTTTCGATCTGCGACCCGCTGCGCCGTTTTTTTTTGACGCACTCCGTGTCGCTCTCCCTTGCGGTGCTTCAGCGTGACGCTGCGCGCAGCACCGCCTGCGCCTTGAGGACCACCGGCCGGTCGACCATCTTGCCGTCGACCGCGACCGGCGCTCCCCCACTTGCGGCATCGGCCGCAAGAACCCGTTGCGCCCAAGCGATGCGTTCAGGCATGGGCGAGAAGCCCTGGTTGACCGACGCCACCTGCTTCGGATGAATGCACAGCTTGGCGCCGAAGCCGAGGGCGCGCGCCCGGCGCGCCTCGGCCTCGAGGCGAGAGCTGTCGTCGATCGACGTGCTGACGCCATCCACCGGCGCCTGCAGCCCCGCGAGGCGCGAGGCCAGCACGATCTGCGAGCGATAGAAAAGAAGCTCGTGGCCGTCGCCCTCGTCGTCCGCCTCGATGTCGAGGTCGGCCTGGAAGTCGATCGAGCCGAACACCAGGCGCTGCACGTGCGTCGCGCTCGCGATGCCGGCCAGGCGGTCGATGCCACGCGCGGTCTCGATCAGCGGCCACAAGGCCGCAGCCGGCAGCGCGGTGGCGATCGCCCGCAGCACAGACGCATCCTCGGCCTTCGGCAGCATCAGCGCCTCGATGCCGGCGCGGGCGCACAGCTCGACATCGGCGGCGTGCCACGGGGTGTCGGCCGCATTGATGCGCACACCGATGACCGGCGCTGCAGCACCATCGCGGCGCGCGGCCAGCCACTCGCCGACCTGGGCGCGGGCCTCGTCCTTGCGTTCCGGCGGCACGGCGTCCTCGAGGTCGAGCACGACCGCATCGGCGCCGCTGGCGCAGGCCTTGTCGAAACGCGCGGGCTGGTGGCCCGGCACGAAAAGAAGACTGCGGGCAACCGGGCGCATGTCAGCCCAGCAGGCGCTCGACGCGCGGCGCTTCGGCCAGGTGCCAGATGCGCTGACAAAGTGCTTCTGCTTCTTGGGGCGTAGCGGCCTCGCCGTACTGCGTGAGCCGCTTCATCTTGTCCTCGATCTCGGCGCGGCTCAGCGTGTTGCCGGGGTCGCCCTTGGGTTCGTCGACGCGGCCCGAGAAGCTGCGGCCGTCGGTGGTCGTGACGCTGACCTTGCCGATCCAGCGCGCGGGGTAGGCCGTGTCGACCTCGCGGTCGAGTTCCATCATCACCTTGTCGCGGAAGGCGGCGACCTCGGGCGCGAGGTAGTCGCGGTCGAACTCGGTGAGGCCCGCGCGGCCGTGCACCGCGATCAGCCCCAGCACCGTGCCCATCGAGAACTTGCCCTGGTGCACCGTGGCGGGCACCACCACCCGGCCCAGCACGTCGATGGCCCCCTGGTGCACATGGGTCACGACGCGCGCGATGTCGCCGTGCTTCAGGCGGTGGTCGGTCATCACCTGCAGCAGCGCATCGGCGGCCGGGTGCGTGTGGCGGCAGGAGGCGTGGTACTTGAACGAGGTTTCGGCCAGCGTCCAGCGGCTGCCCAGGCCATCGACCAGGCGCCGGGGATCGGCATCGGTCGACATGCCGACGCCCAGGCCCTGCGCGCCTTCGAGCACGCGCTGCGCACCGGTGAAGCCATCCTTGGCGAGGTAGGCCGACATGAGGCCGCTGGCCGCGGCGTGCGCGCAATGCAGCTGCTTCGAATCGGCCGCGTCGCGCAGGAACTCCCAGACACCCGCCGACTGCGTGCCGGCCGAGCCGAAGGCATCCAGCATCTGGCCCGGCGCAAGCTCGAGCAGCCGCCCGACGGCGGCAGCGGCCGCCAGCGTGCCGGCCGTGGCCGTGGTGTGGAAGGTGCGGTAGTGCGAGCGGCCGAGGAATTCGCCGACACGGATGCCGACTTCGTAGCCCGCCACCACGGCGGTCAGCAGCTGCGCGCCGCTCGCACCCAGCGCCTGGGCCGTCGCCAGGGCCGGCGCGAACACGACCGCCGCCGGATGGAACACGGAGCCGTTGTGCACGTCGTCCTGCTCCACGTAGTGCGAGGCTGCGGCATTGACCAGCGCCGCGAACAGCGGCGAGGTGCTGCGGCGCGAGATCAGCACCTCGCTGGGGCCTTCGGCGGGGCCCATCATCTCGGCGAAGCGCTGGATGCTGCGCACCGGACGCGCCGCGCGGGCCGCGAGCACGGAGCCGAGCCAGTCGAGCATCAGGTCCTCGGCGCGACGCAGCACCGGATCGGGAATCTGGGCGAACGAGAGGTCGGCGGCGAAGGTGGCGAGGGTCTGGCTGGGGTGGTTGTTCATTGAGGGGATTCCGTTGGGGCAGGATGAGGGGCGCTCAGACCGCGCCTTCGGCATGCAGCGCGGCGATGGCCGCAGCGTCGTAGCCGACCTCGGCCAGGATCGCATCGGTGTGCTGGCCGAGCGTCGGCACCGCATCCATGCGCGGATCCCACTCGCGCGGCATGCCGGGCGGCCACAGCGCGGGGATCGCGCCGGCACCGGTACCGACGTCGGTCCAGCGATCGCGCGCCTGCAGTTGCGGGTGGTTCCACAGGTCCTGCATCGTGTTGACCTGCGCGTTGGCGATCTGCGCCGCGTCGAGCCGCTCGATGATGCCCGCCGCGGTGAACGCCGAGAAGGCCTGGACGATGATGTCGCGCAGCGCATCGCGCGAAGCGGTGCGCAGCGTGTTGGACGCGAATCGCGGGTCGGCCGCCAGGCCGGGCTGCTCGAGCACCTTCGCGCAGAACGCCTGCCACTCGCGCTCGTTCTGCAGCCCCAGCATCACCAGCTTGCCGTCGCCGGCCGGGAACGGCCCGTAGGGGTAGATGGTGGCGTGCGCCGCGCCCGCGCGCGGCGGCGGCGGCGCGCCCTCGAAGGCGTAGTACATCGGGAAGCTCATCCACTCGGCCATGCTCTCGAGCATGGAGACGTCGATGCGGCAGCCCTTGCCGGTCTTGCCGCGCTGCAGCAGCGCCGCCAGGATGTTGCTGTAGGCGTACATGCCGGCCGAGATGTCGGCGATCGAGCAGCCGGCCTTGGCCATCTCGTCGGGCGTGCCGGTGACCGACAGGAA
Organism: Variovorax sp. P2_H12; assembly: GCF_056403395.1. Taxonomy (NCBI): domain Bacteria; kingdom Pseudomonadati; phylum Pseudomonadota; class Betaproteobacteria; order Burkholderiales; family Comamonadaceae; genus Variovorax; species Variovorax sp. P2_H12. The sequence goes on from NZ_JBFUFO010000027.1 coordinate 50,308, forward strand.
GCCCGATTCGCTCTGGATCAGGAGGTCGTAGGCCTTCTTGTCGCGGTAGGGTCCGGGCGCCGCCGCATCGTCGCCGTAGCCCGAGATGTCGCAGACGACCAGGCCCGGGTGCAGCGGCGACAAGGCCTCGAAAGACAGGCCCAGGCGGGCCGCGGCGCCAGGCGCGAGGTTCTGCACCAGCACGTCGGCCTCGGCCACCAGGCGCTGCAGGACCTCCTGGCCCCGGGGGTGCTTGACGTCCAGGGTCAGGCTCTCCTTGGAACGGTTGGTCCAGACGAAATGCGAGGCCAGTCCGTGCACGCGCTGGTCGTAGGCGCGTGCGAAGTCGCCGCTGCCGGGCCGCTCGACCTTGATCACGCGGGCGCCGAGATCGGCCAACTGGCGGGTGCAGAACGGCGCCGCGATCGCGTGCTCGAGCGTGAGCACGGTGATGCCTTCGAGGGGTCGCATCAGAAGCTCCGGGGCAGCCCGAGCATGTGCTCGGCCACGTAGCTCAGGATCAGGTTGGTCGAGATCGGCGCCACCTGGTAGAGCCGGGTCTCGCGGAACTTGCGCTCGATGTCGTATTCGCAGGCGAAGCCGAAGCCGCCGTGGAACTGCAGGCAGGCATTGGCCGCTTCCCACGAGGCCTTGGCCGCGAGGTACTTCGCCATGTTGGCCTGGGCGCCGCAGGGCTCGTGCGCATCGAAGCGCCGGCAGGCCTCGTAGCGCATCAGGTCGGCGGCCTCGATCTCGATGAAGGCCTCGGCGATCGGGAACTGCACGCCCTGGTTCTGGCCGATCGGGCGGCCGAACACGACGCGCTCCTTGGTGTAGGCCGTGACCTTGTCGATGAACCAGTAGCCGTCGCCGATGCACTCGGCCGCGATCAGCGTGCGCTCGGCGTTGAGGCCGTCGAGGATGTACATGAAGCCCTGCCCTTCCTCGCCGATCAGGTTCTCGGCCGGGATCTCCAGATTTTCGAAGAACAGCTCGTTGGTCTCGTGGTTGACCATGTTCAGGATCGGCCGCACGGTGAGCCCGTGGCCGATGGCCTCGCGCAGGTCGACGATGAAGATCGACATGCCTTCGGACTTCTTCTTCACATCGGCCAGCGGCGTGGTGCGCGCCAGCAGGATCATCAGGTCGGAGTGCTGGATGCGCGAGATCCAGACCTTCTGGCCATTGATGACGTAGCGGTCGCCCTTCTTCACGGCGGTGGTCTTGATCTTGGTGGTGTCGGTGCCGGTCGAGGGCTCGGTCACGCCCATCGACTGCAGGCGCAGCTCGCCGGACGCGATCTTCGGCAGGTACAGCCGCTTCTGCGCCTCGGAGCCATGGCGCAGCAAGGTGCCCATGTTGTACATCTGGCCGTGGCAGGCGCCGGAGTTGCCGCCGGCGCGGTTGATTTCCTCCATGATCACCGAAGCCTCGGTCAGGCCCAGGCCCGAGCCGCCGTACGCCTGCGGGATCAGCGCGGCCATCCAGCCGGCCTTCGTCAAGGCGTCGACGAACTCGGCCGGGTAGGCACGGGCTTCGTCGACCTTGCGGAAGTACTCGTTCGGGAACTGGGCGCAGAGGTCGCGCACGGCGTCGCGGATGTCCTGGTGGCGGGAAGTGGAATCAGTCATGGGGATCAAGAGGAAGTGAATTCGGCGCTGGCTTGCATCAGCAGCGCGCCCTGACCGTCTTCGGCCCAGAGCACGGCCTTGCCATCGGCATCGGCCGCATGGCCGCGAACGCGCAGCAGGCCGCCACAGGTCAGCGGCCGCACGGCCTTGAAGCTGTAGGCCCGCACGCCGCGGCCCGGGTTGTGCTGCTGGGCCCCTTCGAGCAGCAGCGTGGCGATCAGCGGGCCGTGCACCACCAGGTCGTCGTAGCCTTCGACCTGGGTCACGTAGGGATGGTCGTAGTGGATGCGGTGGCTGTTGAAGGTGAGCGCCGAGTAGCGGAACAGCAGCGGCGCGTCGGGCCGGTGTTCGACGGTCCAGAGCGCATCGGCCGGCGGCGCC